>DATEOX010000261.1:0-2004 GCA_035273585.1 Thermoanaerobaculia bacterium | reverse complement strand
CGTGCGGTACTCGTCGAGGAGCTGGCGGAGCATGATGCCGTACTGCGGGTCGGTCGAAGAGCGCTGCCGCACCTCCTCGACCACGCCGCGGTGGTCGTATTGCTCGAGCGCCGACTGCGGCAGGTGCAGGGCGGCGGCGAGCGCCTTGAGCGTCTCCTCCGATGGGAAGCGGCGGCCGAGCTCGATGTCCGAAAGAAACGGCGGGCTGATGTTGCTCTTCGCCGCCAACTCGCGCAGGGAGAGGTCCTTCGCCTCGCGCAGCTCGCGCAGCCTCTGGCCGAATGTCTGCTTGGGTGGTTGCATCGTCAGCTCACGAAGCGAACATTCTATCTCGGAATGACCCGGAGCCGTACGGCGTTGGCGCGGCATCGGGCCTTCCACGGAACTTCCGGCCCGCACACCCGTCACAAGCTTTCGGTTCTGGAGGACTGAATGAAGCGTTTCACCGTCATGGCCGCGCTGGCGCTCCTCGCGCTCCCCGTTCTGGCCCAGCAGCAGGATCCCGCGAAGAAGCCGGTCGCCGTCATCAACGGCGAGACCGTCACCCAGGAGCAACTCGACCGGATGTACGACAACCTCGGCGCCCGGATGAAGGCCAACTACCAGAAGTCCGGCGGCAAAGGCGCGTTCCTCGAGAACTACATCGCCAAGCGGCTGGTCATCCAGGAAGCGCTGAAGGCCGGCTTCGACCGCAAGCCGGAGATCCAGGCCGAACTGCAGGCGGCGCGCGAGGCGGCGCTCTTCGACCGCTACGTGCGCGACGTCGTGGCCCAGCCGGTCATCACCGACGAGGAAGTGAAAAAGTACTACGACGAGCACCCGGACGAGTTCCGCACGCCGGAGACGGTCAAGGTGCGGCAGATCATCATCATGCCCAACGGCGCCGGTCCGAAGCCGCACACCAAGGAAGAGGCGATGGCTCTCATCCAGCAGATCGCCAGCGAGCTGCGGCAGAAGGTGGTCGTCTCGCCGAATACCGACCCCGCGGGAGCCGCGCGCATCATGCAGGCCCACTTCGCCCAGGCGGCGCAGCAGTACTCCGAGGATGGCTCCGCGGCAAACGGCGGCGACCTCGGGTGGGTGCAGCGCGACCAGCTCGACGCCACCTTCGCCGACGCCGCGTTCACCATGAAGAAGGGGGCGCTCTCCGGCGTCATCGAGACGCGCTACGGCTACCACCTCATCTTCGTGGACGACAAGCGTCCGCCCAGCACCGAGTCGTTCGACGAGGCGAAGGGCGCCATCCGCGAGTTCCTCATCACGCAGCGCGCCGCCGACGTGGTCAACGTCGTCACCAAGCTGACGAACGAGCTGCGCGCGAGCAGCAAGGTCTCCGTCTTCCCTGAAAATATCGATTAGGCGTCGGCTGCGCGCGTGCGCGGCCCGGCGCCGGCGAAGTAGCGCCGCATCCAGAGCACGAACAGGAAGAACAGCACCCACGACACGCCTGCCGGGATCCAGATCATCGGGTCCTGGTAGATCTCGGCGATGCCCATCTGCCGCAGCTCCGGCGTCATCACGCCCATCTTCGAGTAGAGCTCCTCGAAATTCGTGTTCAGCAGCGTGTACACGCCGGCCGCGCCTCCGATCACCTGCAGCAGCAGAAGGGCCCACCAGGCGGAGGGCTTCAGGCGATAGAAGCCCATGGCCAGGAAGGCGAGCAGGCCGGCGAAGGCGAGGGCGATGATCATCGCCGGCACGCCGGTCACGATCGTGGCTCCGATCGGGATCGTGGCGTAGGCCGTCGAGGCGAGCAGCGAGACCGCGCCGACGGCGAGCAGCAGGGCGACGGCGAGCACCGGCAGCGGTGCGCGGTCCGTCCAGCGCACCTTCCGGTCGTAATGCTCCACCGTGGCCTTCACGTTCGGGCCGCGGTAGACGAGGATGATGATGGCCGGCACGAGGACGTAGAGCACGAAGACGGTGGCGAAGATCACGCCCGTCATGACGCTGGCCCCGTCGGCCGGCATGTTCTTCATCATGCGCGGCATCAGCACGCCGAGG
>DATEOX010000260.1:0-3005 GCA_035273585.1 Thermoanaerobaculia bacterium | reverse complement strand
TGCCCCGCGTCGTGGCTGCCGCGGAGCAGCGCGTAATCGCGGTAGTTTAAGGAGACGGCGGTGATCCGGACGAGGACCTCGCTGCCGGACGGCGCGGGCGTGGGGCGCTCCACCTCGCGCGGCTCCGCCCCTCGTGACGGTACTTCGACCATCCACATGCGCCGCGCATTGTACGCAGGGCCGGCTCCGGCCGGCCCCGCGATTCGCTCATCGGCCCAGTTTGTCGCCGATGTCCTTCACGGCCTCGCCCACCTTGCGGCGGACCTTGCCGAAGCCGTGCTCCACCTCGCCGGCGGCGCGCTGATCGGCGCCCTCCGACTCCAGCAGCGGATCATCGGTCGCGCGGCCGACGTGCTCCTTCACAGTGCCGGCGGCCTTGTCCAGTTGTCCTTGGATCTCGTCCTTATTCGGGTTCAAAGAATCCCTCCTCTCCTCGCTCATCAGGCGTGTGGATGTTCGTCCGCTCCGGCGTCGAGGTGCGCGGGTTGGACGGCGTGGTCTGGCCGGGCTGCAGCGGGGGCACTTCCGGCTGCGGCGATTTCGGCTCACTCGGTTTCGGTTGGTCGATGATGCCCATGAGGCGGTACCTCCAGCCCCTTAAGTTCCAAAAAACGTTCCACCGCGGGTTTGCGTCAGGCGATAAAGTTGCTTTCCGGAAAACGCCATGAAGACGCTCGCCATCACGCTACTGCTGAGTCTGTTCTGTCTCGCTCCCGCCGCGCTTGCCGACGATCCGAAGCTCAATACGCAGCTCGTCGTCAGCGGCCTGGACATGCCCGTCGGCATCTTCAGCGCCGGAGACGCGCGCCTGTTCATCGTCCTGCAAAGGGGGAGGATCGTGATCTGGGACGGCACGCAGCTTCTCCCCACGCCGTTCCTCAACCTCCAGCCCCTCGGCATCGTCTCCTGCTGCGGCGAGCGCGGCCTCCTCGGCCTGGCCTTTCATCCGAAGTTCAGCGAGAACGGCCTCTTCTTCGTCTGCTACACCGACGCGCGCGGCGACATAACGACCGTTCGTTATCGGACCCTGGAGGGAGACCCGAATCAGGCCGACCTCACCACGGCGAAGACGATCATCACCGTCGCCCATCGCGACTTCACCAATCACTACAGCGGCAACCTCGTCTTCGGTCCGGACGGCTACCTCTACATGGGCACCGGCGACGGCGGCAGCGGCGGCGACCCGCTGAACAACGCGCAGAGCCTGACGAGGCAACTGGGCAAGATCCTCCGCCTGGACATCGACAACGGCAGCCCGTATGCCATCCCCCCCACCAACCCGTTCGCCGACCGGCCGGAGCTGGTGCGGGAGATCTGGGCTTACGGCCTGCGCAACCCGTGGCGCTTCACCTTCGACCGCAAGACCGGCGACCTCTTCATCGCCGACGTCGGCCAGGGGAACTTCGAGGAGGTCGACTTCCAGCCGGCGTCGAGCGAAGGCGGCGAGAACTACGGCTGGCGCATCAACGAGGGCTTCCACTGCTTCCCCACCCTGCAGACGAACTGCATCCACGACTTCGTGCAGCCGATCCTCGAGTACAACCACATGGCGGGCGACTGCTCGATCACCGGCGGCTATCGCTATCGCGGGAACCAGAGCTTCAACATGCAGGGGATGTACTTCTACGGCGACTACTGCACGGGCAAGATCTGGGGCGCGACCCAGGCGGCGGACGGCACCTGGTCGTCGAAGCTGCTGCTGACGACCGGCTTCAGCATCACCTCGTTCGGCCAGGACCAGAACGGCGAGCTGTACGTCGCCGATCACGAGGGGAGGATCTACAAGCTCGTGGACGAGAGCGCGCAGTTGCCGAAGCGGAGACGGGCGTTACGGTAGGCCGCACGGGGGGAATGTCTTCCCTGGTGTCGATCTTGTATGATTGCGGGACGGAGAACGCCATGATCGGACGCAACCCCTTGACCAAGTCATACTACGACCCGCTCGGTCTCTCTGCCGGCTCACAGCAGAGAATACGCGAAAGCGCTGTGGACGCGCTGATCAAGGAGCTCCGTAGCAGCAGCACCGACGAAAACAGGCGGACGATTCTTCGTCAGTACCTCAGGAAACTAGGCGTGGCTGACACGGAGCTCACCGGAAACGTAGCGGTCTGAGCGGCCCAGGACGACGATGGCCGAGCTCTTCGTCGCCTTCATCCTGTTTTTCTACGTCCCGACACTCCTCTTCCGCTTCTTCGCCAATACCAACATCGATCTCGCCAGCCGGAAATTCGGCAATCAGATCGAGGACTTCTTCGCGGCCGCAGTCCCGAGCTTCCTGCTGAACCTCCTCACCTGGTTGCTGCTGAACACGTTGACATATTGGCATCTAACAGAAGTCACTCTGACGATGCCCACCATGCTGACGGACGGCTATTCGCCGTTTCTCCGGCAGCATTTCGGCTGGATTTCCCTCTATTACTTCCTCCTTTGCATCGTCTCGGCAGCCTCAGGTTTCCTTTATGGGTGGGTAGATCTGCAGTTGACCGAATGGCCGCTCGACGATGTTCCGGTGCCGGCGGCGGTGGCAGGCGTGCGAGAAGAATTCTGGCAGTTCGCGCTCTTTTTCCACGGCGTCTGGCAGATCTTCTTTGAACCGGAGAAGGTCGGTCTCTTCCCGCTCATTGCCACGCGGACATTCGTATTCGTAAGGACCACCGACGGGCGCCGCTTCCATGGCCTCTTCGAACGTTACGACCGGACCGCGGATGGGCAATTCACATCCATCAGGCTCACCAATGTTGTTCGGCTGGACGACTGGAACAAGGCAGTTTCGGGCGAGGCCACATACTTCGTAAATCTGTCCGGAACCCTCCTGTTCAAATGGGAAGAGGTCGCCGACGTCAACATTGCAGATCTCTACGACCCAGCCACGCTGAAGCGCTTGGAACTGGCACTCGCGAACGCAAAGGCTGAGCGAGCGGCGCAAGCGCAGAAGAAGGGAGGCTGGCAACTGCTCCGCGAGCTTATCCGTCGGCAGTGATCAGTCCAGCGGCTGTTCTTCAATG
>DATEOX010000259.1:0-2108 GCA_035273585.1 Thermoanaerobaculia bacterium | reverse complement strand
TACAGGTGACGGCTGAATCCGCGCCGTGCTCCGCCTGCGCGTCGAGATCGGCCTGCACGAGGACGGCATCGGCCGTCTCGTCGCAGATCACGACCAGCTCCGTCGGGCCGGCGGTCATGTCGATGCCCACCGTGCCGGCGAGGCGCGTCTTGGCCGCGGTGACGTACGCGTTGCCGGGGCCGACGATCTTGTCGACGCGCTCCAACGACTCCGTGCCTAGCGCCAGCGCGGCGATGCCGGCCGCGCCGCCTGCGCGATAGATCTCGCGGATGCCGAGGCGGTTGCACAGCCAGTGCAGCTCATCGCGCTCCGCGGCCGCGGGCGTCGTGCAGACGACGATCTGCTCGACGCCGGCGATGCGCGCCGGCACGGCGGCCATGACCAGCGTGGAGAGGTAGACCGCCCGGCCGCCCGGCACGTAGATGCCGATGCGTCGCAGCGGCCGGACGCGGTGCAGGATCGCGCTGTCGCCGCGCGTCCAGCGGTAGGAGCGCGGCAATTGCGGCTCGTGAAAGGAAGAGATGCGCTCGATGGCCGTGTCGAGGGCGCGCGCCAGGTCGCTATCGATGGTGACGGCGCGCGGCGCGATCAGCAGCGCGTCGAGAGACACGCCGTCGAAGCGAAAGACCTCCTCGCGCACGAACGCGTCGCCGCGGGCGCGGACTCCGGCGATGGCCGCGTCGGCGACGTCAAACGGCGATGCAGACATCCTTGGCCTCCTCCACGCGGGCGATCAGCTCGCGCATCCGTTGTGTTGCGGTGCGGTAGACGGTGCGGCCGACGATCAGGCGCGGGGTGATCTCCGCCACCGTGTCCTGCAGCTCGAGGTGATGGATGCGCACCGTCTCGCCGGTCTCGACGAGGTCGATCACGTGCGAGGTCAGCCGCAGCACGGCCGCCAGCTCGACCGAGCCGCCGAGGGGGATGACGTCCGCGTGGATCGCGCGGGCGTCGAGGTACTGGCGGGCGATGCGGGGGTATTTCGTGGCGACGTTCTCGACGTCAACACCGCCGGGCGAGACGCCCGGCGGCTGGCGGGCGGGACGCCCGCTCGCCGGGCCGGCGATGAGCATCATCCGGCAGCGGCCGAACGGCAGCTCGACCGGCTGATACGCGGTGCAGCCGTGCTCGAGAATCTGATCGAGGCCGGCGATGCCCGCGTCTGCGGCGCCGTGCTCGACGTACACCGGCACGTCGCAGTCCTTGACGAAGATCCACTCCACGCCGCGCTTGTCGAAGACGAGCCGCCGCGACTGCAGCTCGATCGATGACGGCACGTCGTAGCCGGCGGCGGCGAAGACGGCCAGGGTCGGCTCCTGGAGGCGCCCTTTGGGGATGGCGATGCGCAGGGTCATGCGCCCTCCTCGAATGCATCGATGGTGAAGGTGAAACCGATGGCCGGCGCGGGGTTGCCGAAGCGGCCGTAGAGCGCGTCGTAGCGGCCGCCCTGGGCCAGCTTCGCCCGCGTGACGGCGTCGTAGAGGCGGAAGCGGATGCCGGTGTAGTAGCCGGGCTCGTCGACGTCGTCGAGCTGGAGAGTGAAGTCGCGATCGCCGACGATGCGCTGGACCTCGCGCAGCCGGGCGGCGGCGGGCGGGGCGAGCGGTGCGATGTCATCGAGCGTGGCGGTGCCCTCGATGAGCCGCGCGACGAGAGGAGTGGTCGCGCCACGCTTGGTGCGAAGCGCGTTGCGTCCCTCATCATCCAGCGACGCCGCAATCGACACGTCGTTGTAGACGACGAGCGGCTTCGCGCCAAGCTCCCGCGCGATGCTCGCCGCGAGCAGCATCGCCTCGGCGTCCGCATCGGCGGAGCCGTCGCCTACGATCTCCGCGCCGATCTGGAACAGCTCGCGGTTCGCGCCGAGGCGGGAGGCCTCGCAGCGGATCACATCGCCGCGGTAGAAGACCTCGAGGGGGAGCGATGTCAAAGAAGGGGCGAGGGCGCGGGCGACCATCGGCGTGAAGTCGGAGCGGATGGCCACCAGCTCGTTCTCCCGGTCGACGAAGCGGTAGCCGCGGCGCCCGTCCACCAGCGCGCCGTACGGGTCGGCGAAGTCGATGATGGGTAGAACGATCTCCTCGAAGCCGGCGCGCTCCAGCATCGAG
>DATEOX010000258.1:0-3541 GCA_035273585.1 Thermoanaerobaculia bacterium | reverse complement strand
GGCGCGCTTCACGCCGGAGATCGGCGCCGGCTTGAGCTGCGCCTGCTCGGCGCGCAAAGCAGGACCTTCGTGGCCGGGGCGCAGCGAGTCGCGGACGGCGGCGCGGGCGAAGTCGTACGCCTCGCCGCCCTTCCGCAGGATGTGCATCTTCTCGATCTTCTTCTGCAGCTCGAGCAATCCCCACAGCAGCGCCTCAGGGCGCGGGGGGCAGCCGGGCACGTAGACGTCGACCGGCACCAGGCGGTCCACGCCCTGAGTCACGGCGTAGGTGTCGTACGGGCCGCCGCAGGTGGCGCAGGAGCCCATGGCGATGACCCACTTCGGGTCGGGCATCTGGTCGTAGAGACGCTTGACGATGGGGGCCATCTTCTCCACCACCGTCCCGGCGACGATCATCAGATCGGATTGGCGAGGCGTGGCGCGGAAGACCTCGGCGCCGAAGCGGGCCATGTCGTGGCGAGGATCGAGGACGGCCATCATCTCGATGGCGCAGCAGGCCAGGCCGAACTGCATCGGCCAGAGCGACGACTTGCGGGCCCAATTGAAGAACTTATCTACCGTGGTGGTGAGGACGTTGGGCTCGAAGCGAGCTTCGATCAGACCCATGAAAGGACCTTCCGCTTCCAGGCGTAGAAATAACCGATCAGGAGAATCGCAAGGAAGATTGCCATCTCGACAGCTCCGAACCAGCCGAGCTGTTTGAACCGGATCGCCCACGGGAAGAGGAAGACGGTCTCGACGTCGAAGACGATGAACAGCACCGCGATCAGGAAGTAGCGGACGGAGAAGCGGTGGTCGAAGGCAAGGGAACTGGCCGGCACGCCGCATTCGTACGGCTCGAGCTTGACCTTGCCGCCGCGCGAGGCACGAAAAATGGGAGCGAGGATGAAGAGGGTCAGGACTGGAAGCGAGATGACGATGAGGGCCGCTACCAGGAGGACTGAGTAGTTCGCCATAGTTGCTCTTCGGGAGACCGCCGGTATTGTAAACGTCGCTTTAAACGTGTCAATCAGAAAACCTTGCGCTGAAAAGACCATCCGTCGAGCGGCATTCCGCGCCCCTGCACGAGCACCCGGATGTCCTCCCCGATCCCGTCCGGCAATACCAGCCTCCGAGCCTCCTCCCGCGCCTCCATCAGGGCCAGTCCCTCCTCCGCCGACCCGATCTCCACTTCCGTCACCGGAGTGAACAAAGGATGGTCGGTGATGCCGAGCGCGAGGAGAAACTTCGCCTGACGGTCGAAGTACAGAGTGGTGAGTCCCTCGGACTCGCCGGCGCGGATGAGGTCGCTGAAGTTGACGTGCGCCGTCAGGTCCTGTTCCCCCGGATTTGCCAGCAGGTCGCGCGTCACCCGCTGCCGAGAGTAGGAGGCGGCCGTCCCGAACCGCCGGATGCGCGGGTCGAAGAGCTGCTTCTCGAGGAACCCATAATCAAAGGTGACGATGAGCCCCCGCTTGGCCCGCTTCGCCAGCCGGCGGTACTCGTGCTCCCAGTCGAGGGAGACGTCGGCGAATTGGCCGTCCAGCAGCTCGATGCCGCGCTCGGCGAAGTAATCGGAGTAGGCAGCCGCCGCCTCGTGCTCGCTCCAGTCGAGCTCGGCGTTCACCCACAGCTCGTGCAGGTGCTCCCCCCGCTGCACCAGCCGCGCGAAGGGAAAGGCATCGAAGAGCTCATTGCTGTAGATGAGGATGTTGTCCGCCTCGGGGACGTCATCAATGGTCCTGAGCCCGTCTTTGGCCCGGTCCACGCCATAGAAACTGGCGTCCGGCGAGGCCAGCGCGCGGATCAGCCCGCCATCGCTACATCCGATGTCCACCACAGACGACAGCCCGCCCTCCACCCGCCCCAGAAACTCGCGGACGAGCTTGCCAAAACCATACGCAAACACCGGACTCAGCGTGGGCGAAGTGACGTAATCCGCCTCCTTGCCGACCGGGCTTCCGGCCCGCGCGTAGTAGCCGAACCGGGGATGATAGAGCGCCACTTCGACAAAGTCGCGGAACGATAAGTCTCCATATTGCAGCATATTGCGGAGAGCATCGCGGACGGAGCGCTCGGGCGGCATCGGGCCTCATCCTACACCACCGGAACGGCCGCGCCTGCCGCGGTAGTGTCATTATTTGCAGTTATGGCAGAGCGGTTGCGATAGGGGAAGGCAAGGAAAACAGGGAGGCTGATATGAAGAAGCAGTTCATCGCAAGCATGCTCATCGCGCTCCTGGCCAGCACGACGGCCTTCGCGGACGTCGCGAGCGAGCGCGACAAGACCAAAAAGGGTGCGGCCATCGGCGCCATCGGCGGCGCGATCGTCGGGGCCGTCATCGGCAACAACCGCGGCCATCACAGCGCGAAGCGCGGCGCCGTCGTCGGCACTGTGGCGGGCGCGGCCGCAGGCGCGATCGTCGGGGCCATGATGGACAAGCAGGAGCGCGAGCTCCGGCAGATCGAAGGGGTGGATGTCACCCGCGTCGACGGCGACGACCTGAAGGTCACGGTCCGCAACGAGGTCCTCTTCGACTACGACTCGGCGGCTCTCCGCTCGGCCTCGAAGTCGGCCCTCCGCGAGATGGCAGACGTCTTCGAGAAGTACCCGAACACGACCATCGTGGTCGAGGGGCACACCGACTCGACCGGCTCGGCCTCGTACAACGAGCGCCTCTCCGAGCGCCGCGCGAGCAGCGTGGCCAGTTACCTCAAGGCCCTCGGCGTCCGCGGTAACCGCGTCGACACCATCGGCTACGGCGAGTCGCAGCCGCGGGCGAGCAACGACACCGCCTCCGGCCGGCAGTCGAACCGGCGAGTCGAGCTCAAGATTCACGGCAACGCAGCGTAAGAAACCAGACGGCGCCCCCAAAACGGGCGCCGTTCTTGTTATGCACCAGCCCGGAGGTACAACCATGATTCGAAAAGCATCCGTACTACTCATCGCCATCGTGCTCGCGCTCGGTTGCGCGTCGGACCCGAACCGGCGGGCCAAGCAGGGAGCGGCGGCGGGCGCGGCCGCGGGCGCCGTCGTCGGCGCGGTGGTCGGCAACCAGTCGGGCAACAACCGGACGGGCGCCGTGGTCGGCGCTGCGGCGGGCGCGGCCATCGGCGGCGCGATCGGCCACCGCATGGACAAGCAGCAGCAGGAACTGCAGCAGATTCCTGGTGTGGAAGTCACCCGTCCGTCCGAGAACCAGATCGACGTCCGCGTGACGAGCGACATCCTCTTCGACACCGACTCGGCCGCGCTCCGCACCGCCTCGCGCACGACGCTGCAGCAGGTGGCGCAGAACGTGGCCCAGTACGCGGACGAGATCGTGGAGGTCGAAGGCCACACCGACTCGACCGGCACGGACGAGTACAACATGGGCCTCTCCCAGCGCCGGGCCGACTCGGTGCGGACCTATCTGGTCCAGCAGGGCATCCCCAGCTCGCGCGTCACGGCGCGCGGCTACGGCGAGTCGTCGCCCAAGTCATCGAACGACACACCCGAGGGACGGCAGCTCAACCGTCGTGTGGAGATCCACATCCGCGCTACGGGCACGTAAGAATGTAGG
>DATEOX010000257.1:0-6868 GCA_035273585.1 Thermoanaerobaculia bacterium | reverse complement strand
TGCCGTACGCGCGGAGGTCGCCGGTCGTTCGCCACACGACGATGGTCATGATGTTGACCAAAGCCAGCGCCACCGGCAACACCGCGCCGTTCGGCCAGCCGATGCGGTCTTCGATGACCAGCGCAAAGAAGCCGCCGAACGCGATGGCCATCCCGACGCGGTCCCAGACCAGCCATGCATCGTTCGTGAACCAGTGGTATGCGCCGGAGCCGAAGGCGGTGGCGATCACGCCGATGAAGAGCACGACCGAGGCGGCCTCCAGTCGGCGCGCCATCATCAGACCGGCCAGGCCGGCGAAGAGAAAGCCGAGGTTCGAGAGCACGTTCCAGCCGTTGGGCACCGGACCTATGGCGCGCGTGTCGGCGAAATGGTGATAGGCCTGGTCCTGGGGGATGGGCGGGACGGTGGCGAAGACGATGGCGGACGTCAGGATGGCCAGGGCGAGAAGGAGGAGGAAGCGCGGGTGCATGCAGTTGTTGGTTATTGGTTCGAGGAGCCTCGTGCGTCTCTACTAACAACCAACAACTAACAACCAACAACTACGCGGGTCTACGAGTCTACCCCATCGCCCCCACGCCACAACAGACTGCCGCCCCGCGAACGTCTCTGCTATCGTTCGCCATCCTTCCAACACCTCAGGAGGTTCCGGATTGAAGATCACAGCCGAATACATTTGGATCGACGGACAGAAGCCGACGGCTAAGCTGCGCTCCAAGACGAAGATCATCGACGGCCCGGTCAAGAAGCTCGACGACATCCCGGAGTGGGGCTATGACGGCTCGAGCACCTACCAGGCCACCGGCCACTTCAGCGACCTGCTGCTGCGCCCGGCGAAGATCGTTCCCGACCCGCTGCACCGCGACAACGACGTGCTCGTCCTCTGCGAGGTCCTCAATCCGGACGGCAGCGTGCACTGGAGCAACAGCCGCGCGCACCTCCGCGAGGTGGCCGAAAAATACAAGGATCACGATGCCTGGTTCGGCATCGAGCAGGAGTACACGCTCTTCGAAGGGAACAAGCCCCTCGGCTGGCCGGACAAGGGCTTCCCCGCGCCGCAGGGCGGCTACTACTGCGGCGTCGGCAATGACGAGGTCTTCGGCCGGGAGGTCGTCGAGGCCCATGCCGATGCCTGCATCCGGGCCGGCATCTCCATCGTCGGCACGAACGCGGAGGTGATGCCCGCCCAGTGGGAGTTCCAGATCGGCGCCCTCGGGCCGCTGGAGGTCTCGGACGAGCTCTGGCTCGCGCGCTGGCTCCTGTACCGCATCGGCGAGGAGTTCGGCGTGAGCGCGACGCTTTATCCGAAGCCGGTGAAGGGCGACTGGAACGGCGCTGGCGCGCACACGAACTTCTCCACGAAGCAGATGCGCGAGAAGGGCGGCATGAAGTTCATCGAAGAGGCGATGAAGAAGCTGGAGAAGAAGCACGACGAGCACATGAAGGTCTACGGCGCGCACAACGAGGAGCGCCTGACCGGCCTGCACGAGACGGCGCCCATCCACGAGTTCCGCTACGGCATCTCCGACCGCGGCGCGTCGGTGCGCATCCCCATGGCCACCTCGAACCTCGGCTACGGCTACTTCGAAGACCGCCGTCCCGCGGCGAACATGGACCCCTACCAGGTCTGCGCCGCGCTGATCGAGACGGTGCTGGGCGATTGACACCAAACCTTCTCCCCGTCCGTTGCGGGGAGAAGGTTTATACTGCCGCCGCCGTGGAGCTGACCCGCAAGACCGCCGCCGTCCTGATCGCATGCGCCATCGCGCTGCTCTCGGTCGTGGTTCTGGCCGATGACGCCGCCGGCGACGACGCGTTCGACGTCCTGGCCGAGCCGGTCGGCGTCGCGGTCGTGGCCTTCGGGCTGGCCAGCCTGGCCTGCGTGGCGGAGATCCGCCGCGGCCTCTCCGGCCCGCAGTGGGTCCGCACCCTCTCCGACCCTCGCTCCCCGCCGTGCGCCTGAACGCGCTGCGGCGAAGCGGCGGCATTTCCGCGCGCTGGCTTTCCCCTAGGCCGGCGTCCGGGCTGCGGGGGTGCCGCCACTTGACGGCAGCGATTCTCATCCTTCTCTTTGCGCTTCCTGCAATGGCGCAGATCCAGGACAACAGCTTCCTCACCGAGGAGGCCTACAACCAGGATCCAGGCGTCGTGCAGCACATCAGCATCTTCCAGCGCGACCGGCTCAGCCATCAGTGGACCACGTCGTTCACACAGGAGTGGCCCGCGCCGAACATCAAACATCAGCTCAGCTACGGCGTCTCGACGATCGGTTCCGACTTCGGCGACGTCGCGCTCAACTACCGCTACCAACTCCTCGGCGATGCCGATGCCCGCCTGGCGATGACCCCGCGCCTGACGGTGACGCTCCCCACCGGCGACTGGCGCCGCGGCGCCGGCAACGGCGCGGCCGGCTATCAGGGCGAGATGGCCACGAGCCTGGTCCTGTCGAAGCGATGGGCGACGCATCTCGACGTCGGCGCCGGCTACGTCCCGCATGCGCGCGACCCGCTCGCCGGACGGCGCGACGTCCCGAGCGTGAACCTCGGACACAACCTCGTCTGGCTGCCGTCGGACCGGCTGAACTTCATGCTCGAGACGGTCTTCACCCGCGAGCGCGGCTTCGACGGATGGGAGAACGAGGCCTTCATCAGCCCGGGCGTCCGCTGGTCGTACGACTTCCCCAGCGGCCTGCAGATCGTCCCCGGCGTCGGCCTCCCGATCGGCGTCGGCCCGAGCGCGGGCGACCGGGCGGTGCTGCTGTATCTGAGCTTCGAGCACCGCTTCCGGGCCCAATGATTGCTCCCGCGTTTGCGCGAGGAGAAAAAAATGCGCATGAGAAAACCGAGTCTCGTTCTGATCCCGTTGCTGCTGCTCACCGCGGCGTGCTCGACCATGATGAACGGCGGCGGGAGCACGATGCCCGGCGCCTGGCCGGCGGCCGACGTCGCGGGCATCGTCGTCACGGCGAACGAAGGGGAGATCCAGCAGGGGCAGGCCGCCGCGGGACGGGCGACGTCCGCCGACGTCCGCGCGTTCGCCCAGATGATGGTCACCGACCACACCAATGCGCTCTCCACGGCGCGGGAGACGTTCACCCGCAACGGGGTCACGCCGGCCGAGAACGACACGACGCGCACCCTGCGGAGCAACTCCCAGCAGACCGTCACCAACCTCGCCACCTACAGCGGCGCGGCGTACGACCGGATGTACATGCAGAGTCAGGTCGACCTGCACCAGTGGCTGCTGAGCGCGCTCGACGCCGTGCTCATCCCGTCCTCGACCGGCGAGACCCGCACGCTGCTCGAGACCCAGCGCACCGCGGTCGCCGCGCACCTCGACCGCGCGCGGCAGATCCGGGGCGGGTTGTAGCGCCTCACTCCTCCTCGGCGCCCACCAGCCGCACATCCACCGTGCGCACGCCCGCGGTGCCGACGAGCTCCTCCTCGAGCGGCTGCAGGTCGAGAAGGCGGGCGGGGGCGGCGGAGAAGGCGGCGCACCAGAACACCTCGTTTGTCCGGCGGGTGATGGTGCGGCGCAGGGTGGCGATGCCGGCGCTCTCCGAGTACCGGCGCCAGACGTCGCTCACCGTCGCCAACGCGCCGGGGTCGCAGGCCACGCGCACCTCCGTCGTCTGCGCGACGTGCCGGCGGCGCGCTACGGCGATGACGTGCACCGCCTGGCGCATGAGGAATTGCACGCAGAGCATCGCGGCGAAGAGCATGACGCCGACCCAGTACTGGCCGAGGCCGAGGGCGGCGGACATCGCGGCATTGGCCCAGAGCGTGGCGGCGGTCGTGACGCCCTGCACGCTCCCCTCGCGGTGGATGATCACACCCGCGCCGATGAAGCCGATGCCGGTGATCACCGCGGCGGCCATCTGCGCCGGATTGTGGTTGTCCGGGCCGAACGTATTGGAGAGCATGGCGAACGCGGCGGCGCCGACGGAGACGAGCATGTTCGTCTTGATGCCCGCCGCCTTGTGCCGCCACTCCCGCTCGATGCCGATCAGCGCGCCGAACAGCGCGGCCAGCGCGACCCGCTCCATGACGATCTGCAGCTCGATCACAGCGCGCGAATCGTATACTCGAACATGCGCTTCCCTCCACGCCTCGGCGCGCTCATCGCCGTCGTCCTCTGGGGCATCTCCTTCGTTGCCACCAAGGCCGCGCTGCAGGAAGTCTCACCCGTCACGCTGATCTTCACCCGCTTCTTCATCGGCACCGCGTTCCTGCTCCTCGCCGCCCGCGCCCTCCCGCCCCGCGACGCCTGGCGCGAGCTGCTCGTGATGGGCCTGGTGGGCGTCTTCATCCACCAGATGCTCCAGGCCTTCGCCCTCACCATGACCACCGCGGTCCACACCGGGTGGCTCATCGGCGTGATCCCCATCTGGTCGGCCATCCTCTCCGCGCTGATCCTCGAGGAGCGCTTCGGCTGGCGCAAAGTGCTGGGCATCATCGGCGGCTTCGCCGGCGCGCTGCTGGTGATCTCGCGCGGCGAGCTGAGCTCCGCCGTCCTGCAGTTGCCGTCGACGAAGGGCGACCTGCTCATCCTGCTCAGCACCGTGAACTGGGCGGTCTACTCGATCATCGGCCACCGCACCATCCGCCGCATCGGCCCGACGCGGGCGACGACCGGCGCCTTCCTGGCCGGCGTGGCCCTCCTCGCGCCGTTCTTCATCGCCAAAGCCGGCTGGCGCGAGCTGCCGCGCGTGACGCCCGCCGGCTGGGGCGCCATCCTCTTCCTCGGCATCGGCTGCTCGGGCCTGGGCTACCTCTTCTGGTACGGCGCGCTGGAGCGGATCGAAGTCTCGCGCGTGGCCGTCCTGCTCTACCTCGAGCCGCTCGTGACCTTCGCCACGGCCGTCGCGCTCCTGCACGAGCCGGTCAGCGCCATCGCCGTGATCGGCGGCCTCCTGGTGATGCTCAGCGTGATCCTGACCAGCGGTATCCGAACGGAAACGAAACCCGTTGCCGCCGGGAACGTCGTTCGCAGTGCATCAGAATGACCTCCGGAGGAGATGGATGAAACGAGTACTGATCCCGTTGGCGCTGGCCGCCCTCTTTGCGGGATGTGCAACGCCTCAGCAATCAACCCCGCCCGCGACGGCCGCCGCTACGTCCACCGCGGCGACCGCTGCGAAGACTCTCAACGAAGACCTGCCGGTCGGCGCCATCCCGAACGCGGTCCTGCATGACACGCAGCGCAACCGCGATCTGGAGCTGGTCATCGAGTACCCCACGCGCGGCGGCCCCTACCCGGTCATCATCTTCTCCCACGGCTTCGGCGGCTCGAAGAACGCCTACACGGCGCTGACCGAGTACTGGACCTCGCGCGGCTACGTCTGCATCAAGCCGAGCCACGCCGACGCGGGGCGCATCCGCGAGGCGCTGGCGCCGGTCATCGAGGAGCGCCGCGAGCAGCGCCGCTCGCGCCGGCAGGACCCGAACCCGCAGCCGGCCGGCCCGCCGCCCCCCGATCCGGAGTCGATCTGGGAGGGGCAGACGGAGAACGACTACCGCAACCGCGTCCGCGACGTGACGCTCATCATCGACAACCTCGCCGCCCTCGAGCAGCAGTACCCAGAGCTGAAGGGGAGGATGGATGCCGCGCGGGTCGGCGTCGGCGGCCACTCGTACGGCGCGCTGACCACGATGCTCGCCGCCGGCCTGAAGGTGACGAAGAACGGCGCGGCGCTCCGCCTCGCCGACCCGCGCGTCAAGGCGGGCATGGCCATGTCGCCGCAGGGGATCGCCGGCGACATCGGCACGACGGCCGACTCGTGGTCGGAGGTGCGCATCCCGATGCTCTACATGACCGGCTCCCGCGACTTCGGCGCCGAGGGGCAGGAGCCGACGTGGCGCCGCCAGGCGTTCGAGAACAGCCCGCCGCCGGACAAATGGCTGGTCTGGATCGAAGGCGCCACGCACATGACCTTCACCGGCGCCCTCGGCGCTTTGACGCCGATGGAGATGGACCGCCGCCAAGCGGCCGTCCGCGACGCGCAGAACCGCGGCATGGACCCGCGTGGCCTCGGCGTCCCCTCGCGCGGCCGCGGCTTCGGCACGGTGCGCATCGCCTCGCTGGCATTCTGGGATGCCTATCTGAAGGAGGAGGCGAAGGCGAAGGACCGCCTCAACGGCTTCAACAGCGAGACCGTGAAGGTGGAGCGGAAGTAGGCGATGCGAGCGTTGCACGCCAACATTCTGTGCAGCTATGGATGGCTTGTACTCACGACGGAAGCTCAGCAATGATGTCGGCCATCGGAATGGAGTCGGGCTCTGCACCTGCATGATGGGGGGCGGTGTCCCGCCCCTCCGAACGGCATTGGTTTCAGAGTTTGCTTTGCGGCGCGACTTGAAGGGTCAGAGCACCGGATCTACGTGCTCTGAATGAGAACCCACGTCGCGGCACGCTTGCAATTCGTGCATGGAGGAAACGTCTCGTTGACGCTGAGCGCGATGCGTTCCTTGCAGCATTCCGAGCGGTAGATTCCCGACTGTTGACATTTGTGACCGGTTGTTCCAGACGCCATGATGAACTCCAGAAATATGGACCGTCGCTGGACCGACAGTCGGCCGAGTTGGTACAATCCAAGCTGCCTCGGGAGGGATAGGACCATGTCGGCGGTTTAGCGGACCGCCGCCCAATTCCAGTTTGAGTACCGGGGCAAGTTGGGTTCCAGTGTCACCGAGGGCCCGTTCCCGTGCGGTCGCAACCCTAGGGAACGGCCCTTCTACCGTCCGCCGCCCGCGCCCGGTGATCCAGCGCGATTGGCTTCTGCTATCCTCATGGCATCACCCCCTTCTGAGCGATAAATCCAACGACGCTAAGCAGCGACTGCCGAAGAGTGTCGTCCATGTCGGTGTACGTG
>DATEOX010000256.1:0-3267 GCA_035273585.1 Thermoanaerobaculia bacterium | reverse complement strand
CCCTGCGCGTCGCCCAGCTCGCGGTATGGGCGGGGGCGGGGTGGGCCTTGTGGCGCCTGATGCGCGAGATGCTCGGGCTCGGTCGGCTGGAGAGCCGGCCCTACATTCTGGCCGCGTTTGCCGCGCTCGCGGCGAGCGCGGGGTTCGTCATGCCCGCCATCGAGTACCGGGTCGACGCGCTGGGGGCGATGCTGATCCTCGTGGCGCTCGCCTTCGCCTGGCGGCGTCCCGCTCTCGCCGGGGCGTGTCTGGCGGCGGCCGTGCTGGCCAACATCCGCTTCGCCGGGCTCGCGGCGGTCATCGGACTGCTCGCGCTCATCATCGACATCGATGGGCACCGATGGCGGCTTCCGCCTTTGCGGCAGCTTCTGAGGCTGGCGGCCGGCGGCTTCGGCGTCGCCGCCGCATATACCGCGTACCTCGTGGCGACCGGCTCGTTGCACCCGTTCGTCGAGCATGTGATCGGCGACAACCGGGTGATCTCGCTGCACGGGCAGCGGCAATTCATCCAACTGCTGGCGCTCACCGCCCGCTCCTTCGATCTCGCAGGACTCCTGCTGCTGGCCGGATCGGTGGCCGGGATCGCCCTCGTCGTGAGGCGGCTGCAACGGCCGGGGCTGCCCGAGGCGGTGGCCATCGCGCAGACGGCGAGCATCGCCTTCGTGGCGGCCATGGCCGTCCACTACCCCTATCACTTCCTGATCATTTACCTGCTTGCCGCGCCGCTGATGGCCGCCGTCCTCCAGGCGGCGCCACGCCTGCAGATTGCGGCGACGGTAGTGATCATCGCCACGGTTGCCATCAACGCCTTCTACTTCGAGGGGAAGTCATTCGACCGGATCCGCTACCAGGACTCCGTGATGCGTGCGGTGGACGCGGCCACCAGGCCGGATGAACGGGTGTGGGACGGCGTCGGCTACGCGGTCGCGCGCGAGCCCGCCTACCGCTACTGGTTCCTGCCGCGCGGCGCGTGGCATCTGGTGCAGGCGGGCCGCGGACCGCGGTACGACCCGCGGCCGAGCCCGCCCGCCGCGGTGATCGCCGACTACCGGATCGTGACCTGGCTCGACGCGCAGGACGATCTCCGCCAGTGGATCACGACACACTACGTCCCGACCGACCGCCACCTCTGGCTGCCCGGACCGAGCGCGCGGCTCGAGCCGCGGGGCGCCGCCGACTGGACCATCATCCACGACGGCGACTACCGGCTCGTCGCCGCGCCGCGGTTCGCAGAGCACGTCTGGTTCGAGCGGCCGCTGATCGTCGCCGCGGTGCGTGGGCCGGCGCTGCGGCAACTCACCATCGACGTGGCCGCGGTGCCCCCTCCCCCGCCCGGCGCCCTTACTCTGACCATCGACGGCCGCGCGGCCGACCCCGCCCGCCCGCTCCACCTCGCGCGAGGCGCGCGCGTGCGCCTACAGTCAAACGAAAATCAGCCGGTGGGCGCCTTCCTCGTGCCGGCATCCGCGGAGAAGTTGTTCGATGCGCCCTTCGATGGCATCAGCCTGGACGAGCCGATCTTCGCCCTGCGCTGAAGAAGGCGAGGCCTGCACACCGCCGTGCCCGCCTACTTCTCCTCGTGGTACTCCTCTTCGGTGTTGATCTCCCAGAGGTTCGCCTTGTCCGTGCGGCCGGCGATGATGTTGTCCACGGCGACCATCGCGGTGAGCATCGAGTGGTCCTGGTTGTTGTACTTGTGCATGCCGTTGCGGCCGACGAGGAAGAGGTTGTCGAAGCGGTCCGTGAACTCGCGAACCTCGCCGAAGCGGTCGTAGGTCCCGAAGTAGGCCGGATAGGTCTTCGGCATGCGGATGACCACGCTGTCGCGCACGTCCTTCGCCGAGGCGATGCCGATGCGGTCGAGCTCCTCGATGGCGAAGCGGGCCATCTGCTCGTCAGGCCAACTCCAGATCGGATCGCTGGCGTAGCAGAAGTACTCCAGGCCGATCCAGACCTTGCCGCGATCGGCGACCATGTACGGGCTCCAGTTGTTGAAGATCTGCAGCCGGCCGACCTTCACGTCCGGCTCCTGGATGTAGATCCAGTTGTCGCGGATCAGGCCCCCGTCGCTCTCCCGCACGCGCAGCTCATCGAGCAGGAGGCCGACGGTGATGAAGTCGCGGTACATCAGCCCTTCGCTCACGTTCGCCACGTTCGGCGGCGCCGGTTGATCGAGGGCCCGCACGAGGCTGCGTACCGGCATCGAGGAGAAGACGTAGTCCGCGGCGTAGTCCGACTCCGTGCCGTCCGCGGCGCGGACGCGCACGCCGGTGATGCGCCGGTTGCCGTTGGTCAGGATCTTCGTCACCACGTGGCGGGTGAGGACCTGGCCGCCCCGGTCGCGGACGATGCGCGCGACCTCGTCCCACATCTGTCCCGGTCCGAGCTTCGGGTAGAGGAACTGCTCGATGAGCGACGTCTCGGTCTTCTTCTGGGCGATGTCCGCGCGGCGGGAGAAAACCTTCTTCGCGAAGTGCGTCACCGCTTTCAGGATGGACAGCCCCTTGATGCGCTGCGCTCCCCACTCGGCGCTGATCTCGTCGCACGGCACGCCCCACACTTTCTCCGTGTATGACTTGAAGAACGTCTCGTACAGCTCGCGCCCGAAGCGGTTGATGAAGAACTGCTCGAGGTTGCGCTCGTTGCGGATCGGAAAGAGCGCAGCGCGCAGATAAGAGAAGCCGATGCGGATCGTCCTGCGCAGGCCGAGCTTCATCAGCGTGTCGGGCGAGAGGCTGATCGGATAGTCGAAGAAGCGCCGGTTGAAGTAGATGCGCGACCGGCGCTGGCGCACCAGCATCACCCGATCCTCGGTTTCGGGATCGGGAGCGTCGGCGTTCCCCTCGATCGTCGTCGAGCGGCGCTGGTAGGTGATTGTCTGCCGCGGGTCGGCCACCTTCTGCATGGGCAGGATGTTCAGCCACCAGTTCATGACCCGGTCGGACTTGGAGAAGAAGCGGTGACCGCCGATGTCGATGCGGTTGCCCTTGTAGTTGACCGTGCGCGAGATGCCGCCCATCAGGTCGCTCGCCTCCAGCACGATGGGCAGGACGTCCGTCCGCTGGAGGAGCTCGTACGCCGCGGTGAGGCCGGCGGGCCCGGCGCCGATGATGATTGCGGTCTTGCGGGGGGAGGGTGGAGGGTGGGTGCTCACGCGGTGCGGCGCGGATGATTGCATGGCCGAGGCGGCCAGGCAAGCCGGCTTGACCACCAGCTTGACGGCGGCGGGCGGGGCGGCAGACACTCAGCCGCCGATGTCCGAGCTCG
>DATEOX010000255.1:0-9608 GCA_035273585.1 Thermoanaerobaculia bacterium | reverse complement strand
GTCGGACGGGGCGGGAGGGAGGGAAGTTACCAGCACTGGCACACAGCTTCTCGTTCGTCAGCGTGCTCTCGAACGAGACGGCGCCGGCGGCCACCACAGCGGTCGTGCCCTGAGGCGCGTCAGATCCAGACGTCGTCCGGCGCGGTCATCGCGCCGCCGGCATCGCCGGTGTTCACCACGCCCGCCGGCTCGATCAGCATGATCTTGCACTCGCGGGCGGCGGACGGCTTGTGCTCGAGGCCTTTCGGGACGACGAACATCTCGCCAGCGCGGAGGGTCACCGAGCCGTCGCGGAAGGAGATGGTCAGCTCGCCTTCGAGCACGACGAACGTCTCGTCCGTGTCGTCGTGCTTGTGCCAGACGAACTCCCCCTCCACGCGCGCGAGCTTGAACTGATAGTCGTTCATCTGGGCGATGACCTTCGGCTGGAAGCGTTCCGAGAACCTGGCAAACTTCTGGGCGAACGAAATGGGCGAGTAGGTCATCGGCTCTCCTCCATCACAACCGTCCGTCAACGCTGTGGGAAAAATTCGACAAGGCGTTCACTTCGGCTCCGGAGCGGCTACCATGCGCCGTCCAAATTCGCCCGAGGAGAAGGATAACAACCGAATGAGCAAGTCCACGAGAGTCTCTCTGTTCGCCGCAGCACTGCTGCTCCTGAGCTTCACCGCCGCCAGCGCCGCGGAAGAGGAGTACAGCTTCAAGGTCCACAACAACACCAAGCACGCCATCAAGAAGATCCTCGCCTCGGAAGACGGCGAGACCTACGGCAACTTCGACATCGGCAAGGGCATCAAGCCTGGCGCGACCATCGAGCTGGTGTGGGACCAGTCCACCAACGGCGAGTCCTGCCACCAGTACTTCAAGGCCGTCTTCGACAACGGCGAGGAGTCCGAGGCGACGAAGTTCGACTTCTGCGAGGAAGACCTCACCCTCGAGTTCGACTGATTTCGCGGCACGCTGCGTGGGGCCGGCTGGAGAGCCGGCCCTACATTCGCGCCGCTGAGCCGGCGCCCTACCCAGGCAGCATCAGAATGGTCGCTTAACATTGCCTCGACGCACGCAGACGAATCGTCCGCCGCGATGCGAGAGCGTGTCGACGCCCCGCGCGGCTGCTGCAGCGCGAGCGCTTCCGGCGGTCGCCGACCCAGTGCAACGCGGAGATGACGCCGAAGGCGATTGCGGAAGCTCTGCAACTCGACGCGGCGTCGCGGCGGCTCCTCGAGCAGGCGATGCGCGGCTGGCGCTCTCGGCGCGCGCGTACGACCACGTCTTGAAGGTTGCCCGTATTTTCGGCCCGGATAGGCCCATCGAGTCTCTTTGTAACGAATTGCGGCCACGGCTCACTAAGAATCAGGACTGTGCTAAACGTGAGATTCCCGTTGCATTTGCTCCTTCGAGCCGCGGTCGCAGCGGTCGCAGCGCTCGCGCCGGCGGCCACTCTCGCGCAAGATCTTGTGCCTACAGGAGTGGCGCCAGCGTATTCGGATTCGGCGGCCTCGATTCAAATGTCGGACCTGAATCGCCAATACGATGTCCTCACGCAGCATAACGATATGGCGCGAACGGGTGCAACGACTCACGAAGATATCCTCACGCCCGCGAATATCAGAAGTAGCAGCTTCGGCTACCTTGGTTCCGTTCCAGTCAGGGGAAAGATCTACGCGCAGCCCTTGTACGCGGAAAGCGCTGCGGTCGTATGCCCTGCGCTCGGAAGTAAAGTCGTGAATGCAAACGTCGCATACGTGGCGACGCTCGAGAACATCGTCTATGCCATCGACATCGACCGCCGCGATGTCTGCTGGCAAACACCCCCCTTGGGATCGCCCGAGGGTGCGGCAGGCCTTCTCGGCCTCGATCCGCAAGTCGAGGGCGGAGTGCGCGCCGGCATCGTCAGTACGCCGGTGATCGATCTCGCGAAGAGTGTGATGTACGTCGTGACGCGGGTCTGGGATAGCTCGGGGCTGCAGACGCACTTTCTCCTCAATGTGCTCGACACGCGAACGGGCGTTCTCATCGCACGGGTGGAAGTGCCGCCCAGCGGCGGCGGGCGCACCTTCATCGCCGGGAATCACAACAATCGTCCCGGCTTGCTGCTTGTCGCCAACAAAGTCTTCGTGGCATTCGGAAGCACGAGAGGAGAGGACGATGCGGTCGACTATCACGGATTCGTATTCGGCTTCGACGTAACGGACCCCGGGCGTCCGACTGCGATGTCAGGCGCATTTTGCGCGACGCCCACGACGGTGGGCGGCGGAATCTGGATGTCTGGCGGCGGCCTCGCCTCCGATGGTTCGTCGGTGTACTTTGCGACCGGAAACGGCGCATATCACGTCGTGGGCGACATCGTGAATCCTGACTTGACGATTCCGGACACGCCACGGCCGGGGGAGCATCCGGACAGTTTCGTCAAACTCGACTCGGCCGATCTCTCCGTCCGCGCGGCATATACCGATTTGCGGAGAGCTGGTGAGATCGGCCTCCCTTACAGGTTCGGCTCCTCGACACACACGCTTTTCTGGGCGCGCGAGCGCTCCGATGCGGATCTTGGCTCCGGCGGTGTGCTGCTGCTCGGCAATCGCCTCATCGGCGGAGGCAAAGATGGCCGGCTGGACGTGCTCGAAACATCCAGTCTCCATTTCGTTCAGTCGTTCCTTGCCTTCTTCGATGCAGACAACGATGGCGCGACGTCGTTCGACTACTACCACACGTATAGTTACAACCGGCAGTGGTACGACGGCCCGAACATCCACGGTGGGCCCGTCGCCCTCCCCGGTCCCCCGGGCTCGCCGTACATCAACGTATACGCGTGGAGCGAAAAGGATTACCTGAAACGCTTCAGGTTTGTGCCTGCGCAGGGAATGTTTCTCGCTGCAGACGTGCGGGACGCAACACCTTCGAACCCCGCTCCGACAGCACACGGATCGGTAAAAAGCGCCTATCGGTCGATGCCCGGAGGCATGCTCTCGATTTCCGCGAATGGGAGCGCCAACGGTATCGTCTGGGCGGTCGTGGAAGAACCGTATCCGAGATCGAGAGCGTTTCACGAACGCTGCTTGGGCGCGAGCAAAGGCAACTTGACCGATTGCGCCGGCTGCTATCTCTCGAACGGAGCCTTTGCCGAGTATTGCGATGCGACGAGAGGCTATGTCGCCGGACGTCTGTACGCCTTCGCTGCGGACGCTGACGCCACGGCGTCGCTTCGCCTGCTCTGGGGAGACAAACGGAGCGTTTCGCCGAACAACCTGATCCCGAGGTACTCGAAATTCACGCCTCCGACAATTGCACATGGAAAGGTGATTCTCGCCACAGGCAACGACGAAGTGCGCATCTATGGCTTGGGAGCGTGCGGGCTTCCTTGTTCGCGCGTCATGCGACGGAGGGACGATCTGGTGGCGGCATGGAACGATGGCGGTTCGGCTACGTTCGCGCTATACCCGTCCACCCGTCAAGCATTCGAGACGCACACGGCTTGGAAAGTGCGAGAAGGTGGCTGGGACGACTCGATCAAGTGGTTGTCCGGCGATTTCGACGGAGACGGATCGTCAGATATCGTGGCGATCTGGAACGACGCCGGCTTCAACACTTTGACGGTGCGGCTGCGCGAGGGAAAGCCGCCTCGAAGTCAGGAGCACTGGCTGCAAAAGCGTGGCTCATGGGATCGGTCGGCGAAATGGGTTGCTGGCGACTTCGATGGCGACGGTCTCACCGACATCGCGTCCATTTCGAACGATTTCGGCTTCGCAACCATTACGGTTTACCGTTCCGCCGGTACGCACTTCGAGGAACCGTTTGTGTGGGCGCGACGTGACGGCGGCTGGGGCGATTCGATCAGTTGGGTGGCCGGTGACTTCAATGGCGACGGCTTGGCCGACATCGTCGCAACCTGGGACAACGGCGGCGCGAATACGCTCACCGTGCGACTCTCCACCGGATCCTCGTTCTTGACACAGCAGCACTGGGCCATTAAAGCAGGTGGATGGGCTGCGTCCACCAAGTGGCTCGCCGGCGACTTCGACGGCGATGGCTTCACTGACATTGCGGCTGCTTGGAACGACGCGGGCGCTGCGACGATTGCCGTCTACCTGTCCACAGGAGTGGATTTCGCGCATTGGACGCAGTGGAAGATCCGAGATGGTGGTTGGGGCGATGACGTCAAATGGGTAGCGGGCGATTTCAACAGCGATGGTCTGTCTGACCTCGCTGCGATCTGGGATGACAACGGCGCGAACACACTTACCGTTCGTCAGTCTACGGGATCATCGTTCATCACGTCGCATTGGGACATTCGCGACGGCGGGTGGATGAGCTCGACAGCGTGGTGTGCTGGTAAGTTTCGCTAGAACGCTTCCGGAGCGTGGTACGACTCGTACCAAGAGGAGTTGCTTAGCCGCCTCCCGGCACACCGGACCAGCCACATGATGGCGCTCTACCCGACAGACGACACCAACCTCAATGCGCCGGTGCGCTCCCCCACAACTGCTCGAGCCGCGCGTCCCGCCCGCAGTTGTAGCGGTAGAACTTGTAGCGCACCGGATTCTTCTTGTAGTAGTCCTGGTGGTACTCCTCGGCCGGCCAGAAGGTCGCCGCCGGCACGATCTCGGTCACGACGAGCTGCTTGAGCTGCGCCTGCACGGCGGCCTTCGAGGCCAGCGCGAGGCGCTGCTGCTCGGCGTCGTGAGTGAAGATGGCCGTCCGGTATTGCTCGCCGTGGTCGCAGAACTGCGCGTTCGCGGTCAGCGGGTCGATGTTGTGCCAGTAGACGTCCAGGAGTTGCTGATACGAGATCTTCTTCGGGTCGTACAGCACCTCCACCGATTCCGCGTGGCCGGTGAAGCCGGACGAGACCTCCTCGTACGTCGGGCTCGCCTTCGGTCCACCCGCGTAGCCCGAAATGACGGACGCCACGCCGGGGAGGCGCTCGAACGGCGGCTCCATGCACCAGAAGCAGCCGCCGGCGAACGTCGCCTTTGCTAACCCGGAGGGCGATCGCGGCGTCGTAGAGGTTGCACCCTCGGGTTTACTGCAGAACGTAAGAAGGAGCAGGACAGCGGCGGCGGTTCGCTTCATGACGAGCGGAACCGTAAACCTGCCGTTGACTGTTCCGTATCAGCTTTCGGGAGAACGTCGATGCGCAAACTTTGGAAGATCCTGCTCATCCTGCTGGTGCTGGCAGGAGCGAGCGCGGCCGTGTATGCGTGGTCGCGCAACGGCAAGAAAAACGCGAACGGCCTGAAAGAGGTCGAGGTCGTGAACGGCTCGATTGTCGAGAAGGCCGTGGCCGTCGGGCAGATCCAGCCGAGGCAGAAGTTCCAGGTGAAGTCGAAGATCTCAGGGATCGTGCGCCGGGCGCTGATCCAGGTCGGCGACACGGTCAATGCCGGCGATCCGCTGTTCGAGATCGCTCCCGATCCGACGCCGCTCGAGGTCACCGAGGTCGACCGTCGCGTCGAATCGGCCGAGGCCAGCTTCCGCCGGGCGGAAGGGGACTACAACCGGGCCCAGGAGCTGTCGCGGACGGGCGTCCTGCCGAAGTCCGAGGCCGAGGCGAAGAAGGAATCGTACGAGCTGGCGCGCGTGGCGCTGACGAAGGCCCAGCAGGACCGCGAGCTCACCCGGCGCGGCCGCTTGACCGCGAGTGGCACCGAGTCGATCATCCGCGCGCCGGCGGCCGGCACCATCCTCACCCGCGCCGTCAACCCCGGCGACCCGATCGTCCCCCTGACGTCATATCAGCCCGGCACCGAGATGGCCACCGTGGCCGACATGCGCGACCTCATCTTCAAGGGAACGGTGGACGAGATCGATGTAGGTAAGCTCTCCGTCGGCATGCCGGCGCGCATCAAGGTCGGCGCGCTGCCGACCGACGTCGTGACCGGCAAGGTCTCGCGCATCGCGCCGCAGGCGCAGCAGAAGGAAGGAGCCACGCTCTTCGACGTCGAGATCGAGCTCGACCCGGGCAACAAGATCACCCTGCGCGCCGGCTACTCGGCCAACGCCGACGTGATCATCCGGGAGAAGAAAGACGTGCTGACCATCCCGGAGCGCCTCGTCACCTTCGAGGACGGCGGCAAGAAGGCCACCGTAGAAGTGGCGGGCGCCGATCCGAAGGCGCAGCCGAAGAAGGTCGAAGTGAAGACCGGCATCTCCGACGGCCTCAACGTCGAGATCGTCTCCGGCCTGAGCAAGGGGCAGAAGGTGGTCGAGCGGCCGCCGAAGGAAATTTCTTAGAACGATGAACGGGGAAGGAGAACGATGAACGTTCGTATGCGTCGTTCTCCGGCTTCGTTCATCATTCGTTTTTGTTCATCGTTCATCTCTCATCGTTCATCGTCATGAAGGACGTATTCAGACAGTTACTCCGCGACGTGCGGGCCGAGAAGCTGCGCACCTTCCTCACGATCTTCGGCATCGTGTGGGGAACTGTGGCCATCAGCCTGATGCTCGCCTTCGGCACCGGGCTGCACAAGAACCTGATCAAGTCGGCGGCCGGCCTGGGCGACCGCATCGTCATCGCCTGGCCGGGCCTCACCTCCATTCCCTACGAAGGCCTCGGCAAAGGGCGGCGCATCCGCATCACGGACGAAGACCTCGCCTCCGTCCGGACGAACATTCCCAACCTCAAGGCGCTCTCCGGCGAGTACTCCAACAACCTGCGCGTCGACTACGGGACGAAGACCATCTCCGTCGACACCTCCGGCGTCCCCCCCGAGTTCGGCGCGATGCGCAACCTCATCCCGCAGATGGGCGGCCGCTTCATCAATCCGACCGACCAGGACAAGCAGCGCCGCGTCGCCTTCCTCGGCGACAAGCTGGCAAAAGACGTGTTCGGCGATGCTCCCGCGGTGGGCAAGACGATCCTGGTCAACCAGTCGCCCTTCCTCGTGGTCGGCGTGCTCGTGGAGAAGGACCAGGACTCGAACTACAGCGGCCCGGACAGCCAGAAGATGTTCATCCCCTCCACCACCTTCCGGGCGCTCAACGGCGACAAGTACATCGACAACTTCGTCTTCCAGGCGGCCACGGCGGCGGACACGAAGGCGGTCATCGAGGCGCTTAGCGTGGCCCTCGGCAACCGCCTTCGCTTCGACCGGAAGGACAAAGAGGCGCTCTCCATCTGGGATACGACCCAGCAGTTCGAGTTCTTCGACATCTTCATGCTGGCGTTCAACAGCTTCCTCGGGATCATCGGCGTCCTGACCCTGATCGTGGGCGGCATCGGCGTGTCGAACATCATGAACGTGGTGGTCGAGGAGCGCACCCGCGAGATCGGCATCAAGATGGCCCTCGGCGCGAAGCAGCGCTGGATCCTCCGCCAGTTCCTGCTGGAGACGATGCTCGTGACGGTCATCGGCGGCGCGATCGGCTTCGGCATCTCCCTCGCCGTCTGCGCCTTGTTCCCCAAGCAGCTCGTCGAGTACGTCGGCCAGCCGGTGGTCTCGCCGCTGGTGGCCGTGCTCACCGCCACCGCGCTCGGCCTGGTGGGCCTGGTGGCCGGCTACTTTCCCGCGCGCGACGCCGCGCGCCTCGACCCCGTGGTGGCCATGAAGCTATGAAACGCGACCTGCACGTCATCCTCTCCCTCTTCGCCACCTCCGCGCAGTTGCAGAAGCGGCGGGCGATGCTCACCATCGCCGCCATCGCCTGGGGCACCGTGGCCATCCTCCTCCTCCTGGCCTTCGGCGAGGGGCTGAAGCGGCAGATGGACCGCAACCGCCGCGCGACCGGCGAGAACCTGGCGGTGATGTGGCCCAGCGAGACGACGAAGCCGTGGAAAGGAATCCCTCCCGGACGTCCCATCCGGCCGCGCATCGACGACGTGGAGTTCATCCGCGCGCGCATGCCGGAGCTGCAGACCGTCTTCGGCGAGATCGTCTCCTGGCGCACCGCGCTCACCTACGGCCGGAAGACGCAGAACGTGCGCGTGATCGGCACGAACTGGTCGTACGGCGAGGCCCGCAAGCATTACCCGAAGGCCGGCGGCCGCTTTCTCACGCCGGAAGACGAGCAGCAGCGCCGGCGGGTCATCTTTCTCGGCGACGAAGTGGCCAAAGACATCTTCGGCGACGAGCAGCCGGTGGGGAAGACGCTGCTGGTCAACAACGCGCCGTACCTCGTCATCGGCGTGATGCAGAAGAAGACGCAGATGGGTGTGTACGGCGGCCCCGACGCCGGCCACGCCGTCATCCCCATCAGCACCTTCAGGGCGCAGTTCGGCCGGGAGAAGCTGAACAACCTCGTGATCCAGACCCGCCAGCCGGGCGAGATGAAAGGCGAGCTGCGCAAGCTCAATGAGGTCCTCGGTCCGAAGTTCGGCTACGACCCGACCGACGACCGCGCCTTCGGCACCTGGGACATGGTCAAGTCGTCGCAGACGACGATCAACATCCTGATTGGCATCCAGATGTTCCTCGGCATCGTCGGCGCCCTGACGCTGATCATCGGAGGCGTCGGCGTGGCGAACATCATGTACGCCGTGGTCAAGGAGCGGACCCGCGAGATCGGGGTGAAGATGGCCCTCGGCGCGAAGCGGAGCTGGATCATCGCCCCGTTCGTGCTGGAGGGGCTGGTCTACACCTTCATCGGCGGCTTCCTCGGCATCATCATCGCCACCGTGCTCGTCTCGCTCACTGCTCTCGTCGACATCGAGAGCAACAAGGTGATGTCGTTCCTCGGCCGCCCGACGCTCTCGCTGCAGATCGGCGTGGCCACGTCGATCATCCTCGGCATCATCGGCCTCTTGGCCGGCTACTTCCCCGCCCGGCGCGCGGCGTCCATCGACCCGGCGGCGACGCTTCGCTACGAATAGGAGACCTCATGCAGCAGAACGGCACCATCATCCGGATGGCGGACATTCGCAAGGTGTACGACACCGGCAAGGTGAAGGTCGAGGCGCTGAAGGGCATCGACCTGGAGATCCACAAGGGCGAGATGGTGGCCATCGTCGGCCCCTCCGGCTCCGGCAAGTCGACCCTGATGAATCTCATCGGCTGCCTCGATACCCCCAGCTCCGGCGAGTACACCCTCGGCGGCGAGAACGTGGCCGGCGTCACGCGCGACGGCCTGGCCGAGATCCGCAACCGCCGCGTCGGCTTCGTGTTCCAGAACTTCAACCTCCTCCCCCACATCTCCGCCCTGGAAAACGTGGAGATGCCGCTCCTCTTCGGCGGCGTCAAGCCGCAGGAGCGCCGCGAGCGCGCCACGGAGCTCCTCACCCGCGTCGGCCTCGGCGACCGGGTCGACCACAAGCCGACCGAGCTCTCCGGCGGCCAGATGCAGCGCGTCGCCATCGCCCGCGCCCTGGCCATGGAGCCCGACATCGTCCTCGCCGACGAGCCGACCGGCAATCTCGACTCGACGGCCGGCACCGACATCATGTCCATCTTCAACGAGCTCAACGCACAAGGCCGGACGCTGGTCATCATCACCCACGACCCCGCCCTCGCCCGCCGTGCGAGCCGGGTGGTGGAGATCCGCGACGGGAAGATCACGAGCGACGTGTCATCCTGAGCCGCGAAGACGGCGAAGGATCCGCACCTTCAGGCGCGGCGCGAAATCGGTACGGATCCTTCGCCCTCTGCGGGGCTCAGGATGACACCGTTACAATC
>DATEOX010000254.1:0-12529 GCA_035273585.1 Thermoanaerobaculia bacterium | reverse complement strand
GATTGTAACTAGAATCGGCGGCCATGAAACACCTCGTCCTGGCCCTCCTTCTCGCCGCCTCCGCCGCCGCCCAGCCGAAGCCGATCGTGATCAAGGCCGCGCGCCTGATCGACGGCCGCGGCGGAGCGCCGGTCGCTCCCGCTTTGGTCGTCATCCGCGGCAACCGCATCCAATCGGTCGGCGGTATCGCCTCCGACGACGCGCAAGTCATCGACCTCGGCGACGCCACGCTGATGCCGGGCCTCATCGACGCGCACGTCCATCTCCTGCTGCAGGGCGACGTGACGACCGAGGACTACGACGAGCAGATCTTCAAGGAGTCGATGGCCTACCGCGCGCTGCGCGCCAGCCGGGCGGCGAAGATCGGCCTCGAGCACGGCTTCACGACGATGCGCGACCTCGAGACCGAGGGGGCGATGTACACGGACGTCGACGTGAAGCGCGCCATCGAGAACGGCATCATCGCCGGGCCGCGGCTCTTCGTCTCGACGCGGGCGATGTCGGTGACGGGCGGCTACGGTCCGAGCGGCTACGCGCCGGAGATCAGCTATCCGCGCGGCGTGCAGATCGTCGACGGCGTCGATGAGGCGCGCAAGGCGGTGCGCGAGCAGGTCGGCCACGGCGCGGATTGGATCAAGGTGTACGCCGACCGCTCGTACTTCGTGCAGCCGGACGGCACGCTTTCCAGCATCCCGACCTTCACTCGCGAGGAGATGAAGGCCATCGTCGACGAGGCGCACCGCCTGAGGCACAAGGTGGCGGCGCATGCGATGGCCCGTCCGGGCATCGAGAACGCGCTGCTGGCCGGCGTCGACTCGATCGAGCACGGCATCGCCATTCCCGACGACCTGCTGGACATGATGGTGAAGAACGGCGTCTACCTCTGCCCGACGCTCACCGTGACGGAGTTCGTGGCGCCGGGCCGCGCGGCCGAGGGGCGCGCGATCTGGGCCAAGATCCCGGAGTTCCACCGCGACTCGTTCAACCGCGCGGTGAAGAAGGGGGTGAAGATCGCGTTCGGCACGGACGTCGGCGGCTTCCCCTGGGACGGGCCGAACGAGGCGCGCGAGTTCGCGTACATGACCCGCTTCGGAATGACGCCGATGCAGTCGATCGAGGCCGCCACGCGCACTGCCGCGCAGCTCCTCGACCAGCCCGACCTGGGCGTGGTGGCGGCCGGCAAGCTGGCGGACCTCGTCGCGGTGCCGGGCAACCCGCTGCAGGACATCACGGCCATGGAGCGCGTCTCGTTCGTGATGAAGGATGGGGTGGTGGTGCGGCGGTGACGGAGACGCTGTCGTTCAAGACGCACAGGGCGTGGGAGTCGTGGCTGAAGAAGAACCACGCGAAGTCGGACGGCATCTGGATCCGCTTCGGCTCGAAGGGCTCCGGGATCAAGTCGATCACGTACGCCGAGGCGGTGGACGGCGCGCTCTGTTACGGCTGGATCGATGGGCAGCGCAACAAGGACGACGTGGAAGGGACGTGGCTGCAAAAGTACACGCCACGGCGCAAGAACAGCCTCTGGTCGAAGATCAACCGGGACAAGGCGGAGGCGCTGATCGCCGCCGGCCGCATGCAGCCGCCCGGCCTGGCGGAGATCGAGCGGGCCAAAGCGGACGGGCGGTGGAACAAGGCGTACTACGGGCAGAAGGAGGCGACGGTGCCGGAGGACCTCGCCGCCGCGCTGAGGAAGAATGCGAAGGCGCGCAAGTTCTTCGAGACGCTGGACCGGGTGAACCGCTACGCGATCATCTTCCGCATCGGCAACGTGAAGCGCGCCGAGACGCGGGCGCGCAAGATCGCGGAGTACGTGGAGATGCTCGCGCGGGGGGAGAAGCTGCACATGTAGGGCCGGCTCTCCAGCCGGCCCAGCATTTGTTAACCCCCGCCCCCCTCGCGCCGTATCAGCATCCGTAATTCGGTTTCGGAGGCTGACAAATGGATGTGTTCTGGATTCCGATCGTATGCTCGATCGGCTGCTACATCATGATCACGGTGATCGTCACCACGGTGGTCCGCGGCAAGACGGAGCGGGCCAAGGCGCAGGCGGACGTGCAGGCGAAGATGGTCGAGCGGTTCGGCACCGCGCCGGAGTTCATCGAATTCCTCCGCTCGGCGGAAGGAAGAGTCTTCATGGGCTCGATCGAGAAGACGCAGCAGCGCACGGCGCTCGACCGGGTGGTGGGCGGCTTCAGCAAGGCCACGGTCACGGCCTTCCTCGGCATCGGCTTCATCATCCTCTACTGCATCCCGGACACGCGCTGGGAGGGCTTCATCATCACCGGCCTGATCCTCCTGACGCTCGGCGCCGGCTTCATCCTCTCCGCGCTCGTCTCGCTCAAACTCTCGCGCAACTGGGGCCTGGTCGGAACGGCGCAACGTGAGCTGCCATGAGCGCAATCGCGATCGACCTCCCCTTCGCCCGCGAAGCGACGCGGGGCTCGAGGCGGCCCACGCCGATGGATGAGGCCCGCTTCGAAGCGTTCTACCGCCGCACCGCCGGCAGCCTCTGGTCGTACGTCTACCGGCTGACCGGAGACGCGGCCGAGGCGGACGACCTGCTCCAGAAGACGTTCTACCGCTTCATCCGGACGAACCCGGTCGTGACCAGCGAAGAGCACATGCGCCGCTACCTCTACCGCACGGCGACGAACCTCGCCCTCGACCACTTCCGGGAGGCCAAGCGCGCGCGCACCCGCGATGCGGCGGTGATGCCGCCCCACCAGCCGCCCGACCGCACCGAGCTCCGTCACGACATGATGCGCGTCTTCGGCGAGCTCAAGCCGCGCGAGCGGGCGCTGCTCTGGCTCGCGCACGTCGAGGAGTCGAACCACGAGGAGATCGGCGAGGCCCTCGGCCTCAAGACGAAGAGCGTGAAGGTGCTCCTCTTCCGGGCCCGCAAACGCCTCGGGGAGCTGCTGATGAAGAAAGGGTTGGCGCCGCGATGAACTGCCGGCTCGAAGCTGATGTCCTCCACGCCGCCGAAGAGGATCGCTGGACGGACGCGCTGCGGCGCCACGTCACGGAGTGCGCCGACTGCGAGGCCGCCTCGGCGGTGGCCCGCTGGATGAGCGACTTCTCGCGCGTCGACGAGCGGCAGCACATCCTCCCCGATCCGACCGTGCTCTGGCTCAAGGCGCAGATCATGCGCGGCTCGACCGGCATCGAGCGCGCCGCCAAGCCGATGACGCTGGCCCAGATGATCGCCTACCTGGTCGTCGCCGCCGGCTGGACGGGTCTCCTGACCTGGCGCTGGGAAGCGCTCACCCGCTGGTTCGAGAACCTCAACCCGGCCCGGGCCATCGCCGAGAGCTCCGCCGCCGGCGCCGCATCGCTCTCCATGACCTTCTTCCTCTGCGTGCTCGTGCTGTCGTCGGTGACCGTGGTGGTCGCGCTGCACACGATCCTTGCAGAGGAGTGACGGCACGAGACAGCAAGCCAGCAACTACTACCGGCGCGCCGCGAAGTGGCTGCTGCCGCACCTGAAGAACGTCCCGATGTCGTTCCTCCGCTTCCCGGACGGGGTGGAGGGGGAGTCGTTCTGGGAGAAGGACGCGCCCGGCTTCACGCCGAAGTGGGTGAAGACGGTCGCCGTGCCGCGGCGCAGCGGACCGCCCATCCACTACATCCTGATCAACGACGTCCGCACGCTCCTCTGGCTGGTGGACGTCGGCATGATCGAGCTGCATCCGTTCCTGCACCGCGCGCCGCGTCTCGAGCGGGCCACGAGCGTCGTGCTCGATCTCGATCCCGGCAGCGGCGCGGGGATCACGGAGTGCTGCGAGGTGGCGCTGCTGCTGCGCGACGCGCTGCAGGCGATCGGCCTCGCATCGATGGCCAAGGTGTCGGGCTCCAAGGGCCTGCAGGTCTACGTGCCGCTCAACACGGACGCGACGCACGACGCGACGGAGGCCTTCGCCCGCGTGGTGGCCGAGACGCTGGCGCGCGCCCATCCGAAGCTGGTGGTGGCGAAGATGGCGAAGGAGCTGCGCGCCGGGAAGGTGTTCATCGACTGGAGCCAGAACGCCGACTACAAGACGACGGTCGCGGTCTATTCGCTGCGCGCGACAGGCAACATCTCGATGCCCGTCACCTGGGCGGAGGTGGAAAAGGTGCGGCCGGTGGTCTTCGAGCCGGAGGCAGCGCTCAAGCGGCTCGCGCGCCGCGGCGATCTCTTCGCGTCCGTGCTGAAGAAGCGGCAGACGTTGCCCTTCTCCGCGCCTCCGGCGAAGCGCGCGCGGAAGGAGGAGGCGCCGGACGTGATCGTGAACGGCATCCGCCTCCCGCGCCCGAAGTCGCAGAGCGGCCGGCGGCTGTTCATCCTGACGAAGACGGAGCTCTGGCTAGAGCGCGGCGGCGTGTTCCGGCGTTTCCGCGTGCAGCGCGTCGACGCCCCTCACCCCCAGCCCCTCTCACCGCGCGGCGGGGAGAGGGTGGCCGGAGGCCGGGTGAGGGGTCGCCGCATCGTGGCTACCTTCGTCGGTGAGGCGCGCGTCCAGCCGGACGACGCGGAGGACATCGGCGCGTACGAGCGGATCCAGCGCAACCGCTTCTGGTTCACCGGCCGCCGTCTCGAGGGCGAGTGGGTGCTCGACGCCTAGAACGACCCCCACATCAGCAGCCGCTTGTACGTGTAAAAGTACGGCTTGTGATCGCCGAGCGCTTCGGCGAGGCGCCGCGTGTAGCGCGCCATGAACTGCTCGAACTGCGCCGGCTCCATCCGCCGCTCGTAATCGGTCAGCAGCGTCCCCTTGACCCATTCGACCACCGCCCGCGTGTCATCCAGCAGATGCCCGTACACCTGCTGCCGGACGTGCTGCCGCTTGTAGCCGAGGCGGTGGAGGAGCTCCGCGTAACGGGCGACGTCGAGGAGATGGTCGCGGCGCGGCTCCACCCCCAACTCCTCGGCCACCGCGGCGGCGGTCGCGTGCGAGGGATGCGCGTCGTTGTTCGGCATCTGGATGGCGAGCTGGCCGCGCGGCGTGAGGAACGACGTGAGTCGCGCGAGGAGCGACTCGTGCTCCGGCACCCAGTGCAGCGCCGCGTTGGAGAAGACGAGGTCGAACGGCCGGTCGCTGACGAACGCCTCGATGTCGCCCTCCTCGAAGCGGAGCATCTCCCCGCCGAACGCACCGGCCTTGAGCAGCATCGTCTCCGAGTTGTCGACGCCGAGCGTCTCTTCCGCGCCGAGGTGCTCGTGCAGCTCGCGCGTCAGCTCTCCCGTGCCGCAGCCGAGGTCCACCACGCGCATCCGCGGGCGGGGCTCGACGAGGGCGAGCAGGTCGAGGAAGGGCTGCTTGCGCTCGGATTTGAAGCGCTCGTATTGGTCAGGGCTCCACATCCCCGCTGTCATTCTGAGCCGCGCAGACGGCGAAGAATCCGCACCTTCAGGCGCGGCTCGAGATTGGTACGGATCCTTCGCCGTCGTTGCGGCTCAGGATGACAGGTCGCACTCACCGCAACTTGTCCCAGTTCAAAATCGCGTTCATCACCAGCGCGTAGTTGCCCTGCGTGTTCATCCGCCACATCGGGTTGCTGGCGAAGAGGAGCACGTGGCCGCTGCCGAGCGGGGCGTCGATCACGGCCGGCTTGCCGGCGATCTCGTCGCCCCCTTCGAGCATGCCCGAGAGCAGGAGCGCATCCGCCTTCTTGTTGAACGAGACGACCACGCGCGGCCGATCCTCCGGCCTGGGCATGAACGGCTCGAAGTTGTACGGCGCGTCCTCCGGCGGCTGGAAGCCTTCCTCCCCCGGCGCCGGCTTGGGCCGCTCCGGCAGCGGGACGAAGACGCGGCCCTGCGGCACGTCCGGATCGGTCTTGCCGCCGCGGCCGCTCGGGCGCGACTCGGAGGCGTTGTCCTCGCGCACGCCGACTTTGAAGATGGGCGAGCCGGCGTAGTAGATGGGCAGCGTGTCGTCGTAGCCGGCGGCGATGGGGCTCTTCTTGTCCGTCACCGACGCGGAGACGATCGTGCCCGGCGCCTTCAGCTTGTTCGGCTTCACCAGCTCGACGTAGCGCGCCAGGCCATAGTGCACGGCCCACTCCGACGTGTCGCGCGCGGTGACGAGCAGGCCGCCGCTCGTGACGAAGCGCTCGAGGTTCTGCACGCCCGAGAGGCCGAGACCGGGGCGCATGTCGTCCGTCTCGTCGATGCCGCCGAGGTTGGGGGTGAGGGCGGTCTTGCGCCAGGGGAGGGGCGGGCCGGGCGGGAGGCCGTTCACGATGTCCTGCGGGTCGGCGCCGCCGACCGGCGGGAAGACGATCACGTCGAAGCGGCCGCGCAGCGCGGGGCTGTTCGCCACCTGCTGCGTGGAGAGGTAGGTGTACGGCACGCTGAGTTGCTCGAAGGCGAGGCGCCACCACCCCTCGTCCTGCGTCCTTATCCAGGTGTGGAGGAGGGCGATGCGCGGCAGCTTCGCAGACTTGTCGGCGAAGCGGGCCTTGATCCAGTCCGTGTCGGCGTTGTTCTCCGCCGGCACCGGCGCGCGGGAGCCGTCCCAGGGGCGCATGGCGACCTTCAGCACCTCGGGGTTCTGCACGCGCTTGAAGTCGAGGTTCTTGAGGTACCCGAGCGTCCAGCCGGTGTCGTCGTACACCTGCTCGTTGGAGCGGACGTACTGCGTGTCGAGCATCGTGTCCGCCAGGCGGCTGTAGGGCTGGTCCATGCGGATGATGAACGAGCCCTTGGCGAACTTCACCGGCTCGTTGACCGGCTTCTTATCCTTCTCTTTCTCTTTGTCCTTGTCGTCCGAGGCGGATGCCGGCGGCGGAGGCGGCCAGTCGGTCTTGAGCGAGAAGTCGGCGTCGGCGACCTGCACCTCGATGCCGTGCGTCCGGAGCAACGCCATCAGATCGCGGAGCTGTCCCTGGCGCTTCTGCGCGCCGTCGAAGACCCAGGCGGCCGGGCCCTCGCTGGTGGCCTTCGCGATCGAGCGCTTCCCGAGGGTGTAGAAGTTCTCCAGGAAGCGGCGGCGGTTCTTGGCCATGTCGTCGAGGGCGAAGAGGAGCGCCGACTGCATGTAGTTCGTATTGTTGCGCAGCGACCAGCGCACCTGGGGAAGGGGCGGGTTGGGGCGGAACCACTGCCGCTCGGACGCCGAGCGCACGACGCGGTTCTCGGTGGTCGGCCAGCGGTTGCCGAACGTCTCGTAGAAGCGGCCGATGGTGTTGTGTCCCATGCCGGTCCAGAACATGTAGTTCGGCGCCCACCCGTCGTAGAACCCGTGCGTCCAGACGCCGGGCAGGTTGCGCCGGGACAGCTCGTCCACCTCGTGGTAGGCCATGCGATGCCACTCGTCGATCATGAGCGGATCGAGCGAGGCGTTGTACGGCCCGGTGCCGGTGGAGATGTAGATGAACGGCACCGACTCGTGCAGGTCGTGCACGACCTGGGGGTGATAGTCGAAGTAGGCCTTCAGCACGTTGCGGCTGAGGGCGAGGGCGAGACCCATGTTGTCGCGGTTGTCGTCGTGGGCGACGTAGTGGCCCCAGTAGACGAGCGGCGGCGTCGGCACCTTCGGATTGGCGGCGCGATAGTTCCAGAGGTCGACCATCCGGTTGCGGCCATCGACTTCGAGGACGGGCGTGATGAGGGTGATGACGTTCTCCCGGATGCCGCGGATCATCGGCGTGTCCTCGACGGCCAGCCGATAGGCGAGCTCCATCAGCATCTCCGGGCTGCCCGTCTCCGGCGAGTGCATGGCGCCGGTGGCGTAGTAGAACGGCTTGCCTTCATCGATGAGCGTCCGCGCCTCGGCGTCGGTCAGCTTGCGCGGATCGGCGAGCTTCGCCGTGATGTCGCGGTAGCGGTCGAGTGCGGCCAGGTTCTGCTCGCTGGAGACGGCGACGACGACCATCTCCCGCCCCTCCTCAGTCTTCCCGATGGAGAAAACCTTGACACGCGGCGTCGCCGCCGCCAGCGCGCGCATGTAGCGGTAGACGTCCTCCGCGTAGGTGAGCTTCCCCTCCGCCCCCGCGATGTACCCGTGATGCTTCAGCGGCGTCGGCACGGTGTCCGAGGCCGGCAGGTGATCGACCAGCTCGGTCATGAACTGGGGGGCGGTGGTGGCTTGCCTTATCTGGCGTGTGTATTCGTCGTCGAGGGGCTGTTGGGCGATGAGCGGGAAGGCCAGGAAGATTGCTAACGCGAGTTGCTTCATTCGGGACGGTTCCTCTCGAACGCGGTTTTTGAATTGAGAATTGAGAATTGAGGATTGAGAATGTCGCTCCGCGTCGGCCCGCCTCTTTTCTCAATTCTCAATTCTCAATTCGGTTTCACTTCGACACCATCCCACTCCGCAATATCTCCGCAATCTCCCGCACCACCTCCGCCGACTCCTTGCCGAACGGCTCGGGGACGCCGAAGAGGATCTCGAGCTGAAAGTACGAGAAGAAGACGCGGGTGGCGAGCAGGACGGCGGACAGCGGGGAGACGCCGGGGCGGATGCGGCGCTTGACGGCCTCCAGCGCTCCCTCGTCTTCCATGATGGCCATGAAGCGGCGGCCCATGTCTGCATAGAACTTGCGGATGTGCGTGCCGTCGAACTCGATCACGTCCACGAAGATGAGGGCCATGTACTGGCGGAACTGGCGGACGCTGTCGCGCGCGGCGAACCCGAGGAGCTCGAGGTTGTCCGGAAAGGTGCCGGAGCGGAGGGCGCGGGAGAAGGGGAAGCGCGCCGTGTCGATGATGGTGCTGTACTCGTCGAGCAGCGTCTTGAAGATCGACTCCTTGTCCGGGAAGTGATGGTAGACGTTGCCGGTGGAGACGCCCGCCGCATCGGCGATCTCGCGCATGGTCGTGGCCCGGTAGCCCTGGCGGGAGAAAAGCTGCAGGGAGGCGTCGAGGACCTGCCGCCTGCTGCGCTCGGAGCGTTCTTCGCGATGCATGCGAACGATCGGAAGGCTACAGCAGAAATGTCACATCACAATGGTAAACTTGCAAAAACCACGGAGGTCTCACCGTGGCACCTTCTCCCGTCACCCCGATCAACGGCGCCGACACGGCCTGGCTCCTCGTCTCCACCGCCTTCGTCCTGATGATGACCCCCGCGCTGGGGTTCTTCTACGGCGGCATGGTCCGGGCGAAGAACGCGCTCAATACCCTGATGATGTCCTTCTCGGCCCTCGGTTTCGTCGGCCTGGTCTGGGCCCTCGCCGGCTACTCCGTCGCGTTCGGCCACCGCTGGAGCGACCATCTCGCTCTACAGCACGTAGGACTGGAGGCGCAGGGGACGATCCCCCATCTGCTCTTCTTTGCCTACCAGGGGACGTTTGCCATCATCACCGCGGCGCTGATCTCCGGGGCGATCGTGGAGCGGATGCGCTTCGGCGCCTACCTGCTGTTCATCAGCCTCTGGTCGCTGCTCGTCTACGCGCCGCTGGCGCACTGGGTGTGGGGCGGCGGCTGGCTGGCCCGCCTGGGGGCGCTCGACTTCGCCGGCGGCACGGTCGTGCACGTGAACGCCGCCGCGGCGGCGTTCGTTTGCGCGCTCGTGGTCGGTTCGCGCAAGGACTACGCGCGGACGGCGGTCCTCCCCCAGAACGTGCCCTTCACGCTCCTCGGCGCGGGACTGCTCTGGCTCGGCTGGTTCGGCTTCAACGCCGGCAGCGCCCTCGGGGCGAACGGCACCGCCGCGCTGGCCTTCGTCAACACCATGCTCGCCCCCGCCGCGACGCTCGTCGTCTGGACGCTGCTCGACCTCTCACGGGCCAGGAAAGCGACCGCCGTCGGCGCCGCCACCGGCATCGTCGTCGGCCTGGTGGCCATCACGCCCGCGGCCGGCTACATCGCGCCGCTCTCGGCCATCCTCCTCGGCGCGTTCGCCGCCTTCCCGAGCTACGTCGCGCTCCTCTACCGGGCCAAGACGCGTTTGGATGACTCGCTCGATGTGGTAGCGGCGCACGGCGTGGGCGGCATCGTCGGCGCGCTGCTCACCGGCGTCCTGGCCTCGAAACATTGGAACGACGCGGGCGGCGACGGCAGCCTGCGCCAGCTCGGCGTGCAGGCGGTCGCCGTGGCCGTGACCATCATCTACAGCGGTGCCCTGACGCTCATCATCCTGAAGGCGGTCTCGCTCGTGACCGCGCTCCGCACGAAGCCGCGGGACGAAGGCCTCGGCCTCGACTTCACGCAGCACGGCGAGGAGGCCTACAGCCGCGGTGAAGGGGCCATCCTGCTGCTCGACCGGAGGGGGGAAGCATGAAGCTCGTGGTGGCGGTGATCCGGCCCGAGAAACTGCACGACGTGCTCGAGGCGCTGTTCCGGGCGAAGGTGGCGGGGCTCACCATCAGCCGAGTGCAGGGCCACGGCGGCGAGACGGAGCGCGTCGAGACCTACCGCGGCACGACGGTGAAGATGGAGCTGACGGAGAAGGTGCGCATCGACATCGGCGTCTCCGATCACTTCGTGGAGCCGACCGTCGAGGCGATCATGTCCGCCGCGCGCACGGGCGATGTCGGCGACGGCAAGATCTTCGTCCTGCCCGTCGAAAGGGTTTATCGGATCAGGACCGGCGAGGAGGACCGCGCGGCCGTGACACCGATCGGCGTGCCGCCGGATTGAGGTGTCATCCTGAGCCCCGAAGAGGGCGAAGGATCCGTACCGATCTTGCGCCTGCCGCGCCTGATGGTACGGGTCCTTCGCCGTCTGCGCGGCTCAGGACGACACGGGCGCGATATGCTCCCCGCGCTTTGCCCAAGCACGACCCCTACGCCCCTCTCCGCATCCCCAACTTCCTCCGCATCCTCCTCAGCTATGGCGTGACCACGGTGGCGCGCGAGGCGCAGATGGTCGTCGTCGGCTGGCAGGTGTACGAGGCGACGCGCGACCCGCTCTCGCTGGGCATGATCGGGCTGGCCGAGGCGCTGCCGTTCATCGCCGTGGCGCTGTATGCGGGGCACATTGCCGACCGGGCCAGCCGGAAGCTGATCGCCGTCTCGGGCACGTTCGGGCTGCTGCTCTCCGCCATCGCGCTGCTGGTCTTCACGTTGCGGCCGGAGACGCTGGCGCATGGGCGCGTCTGGCCGATTTACGCGGTGATCTTCCTCAGCGGCATCGCCCGCAGCTTCACCCGCCCGGCGCTCACCGCCCTCTCGGCGGACGTCGTGCCGCGCGAGACCTACTCCAGCGCCGTCGCCTGGCGCACCTCGACCTGGCACTTCGCCGCGATCCTCGGCCCGGCGCTGGGCGGCCTGCTGTACGGCTTCCGGGGCGCCGTCGCCGCCTACGCGACCGTGACCGTGCTGATGGCGCTCGCGCTGGCCGGCCTGATGCTCATCGCGGCGACGGAGCGCGCGCCGCAGCGGGAGGAGATGACGGTCGGCGAGAGCCTGCGCATCGGCCTCCGCTTCGTCTTCCGCCAGCCGGTGATCCTGGCCGCGATGTCGCTCGATCTCTTCTCCGTGCTGTTCGGCGGCGCGGTGGCCCTCCTGCCGATCTTCGCCCGCATGCTCGGCGTCGGCCCGCAAGGCTTGGGCGTGCTGCGCGCGGCCCCCGCGGTCGGCGCCGTGCTGATGGGCATCGCCATCGCCCACCGCCCGCCGATGACGCGCGCTGGCCGGGCGCTGCTCATCGCCGTGGCCATCTTCGGCCTGACCATCATCGGCTTTGGCCTCTCCCGCAGCTTCTTCCTCTCCATCGCCCTCCTCACCCTCGGCGGCATGGCGGACAACGTCAGCGTCGTCATCCGCAGCACGCTCATTCAGACCATGACCCCGCCGAACATGCTCGGGCGCGTCTCGGCCGTGAACCAGATCTTCATCGGCTCGTCCAACGAGATCGGCGCGTTCGAGTCGGGCGTCGCCGCCCGGCTGATGGGCACCGTCCCGTCGGTGATCTTCGGCGGCGCGATGACGCTGCTCGTGGTGGCGGTCACGGCGTGGCTCGCGCCGCAGTTGAGGAAGCTGCGGCGGATCGAGGATTTGTCATCCTGAGCCCCGAAGAGGGCGAAGGATCTCCTCGCACGTGTCGGGAGATCCTTCGCCGTCTTCGCGGCTCAGGATGACAGTTCTACGCAGAGTGGAGTTTTGGCCCGCACGCGACTGCCGAGGTACGCTCCTGCGGATGCGTGCGATGCTGCTCCGCGAGACGCGGCGGGCGTTGGAGGCGGCGGACATTCCGGTGCCGAAGCCGCGAGATGGCCAGCTCCTGGTGAAGGTCGACTGCTGCGCGGTCTGCCGTACCGACCTGCATGTCGTCGATGGCGAGCTGGAGGACCCGAAGCTGCCGCTGGTGATCGGGCATCAGATCGTCGGCACGACTGAGAATGGCCAACGAGTGGGCATCCCGTGGCTCGGCTGGACGTGCGGCGTCTGCGCGTACTGCACGAGCGGGCGGGAGAACCTCTGCGACCGGGCGCTCTTCACCGGCTACACGCTCGACGGCGGCTACGCGGAGTACGCCGTGGCCGACGCGCGCTACTGCTTCCCCATCCCGGACGATTACGCATCCCAGGAGGCGGCGCCGCTGCTGTGCGCGGGACTGATCGGCTACAGGGCGTATCGGATGACGGGCGACGTGCGCAGC
>DATEOX010000253.1:0-4382 GCA_035273585.1 Thermoanaerobaculia bacterium | reverse complement strand
TCCCCGCGGCGGATGGTCTTCGTCCCGCCGATGAACTGTTGCTTGCGCTTCGCATCGTCGATGGTGAAGACCGGCTCCAGCTCTTCGATGTCGACCCGGATGGCGGCCTTGGCCTTCCGGATCGCCTCCCGATCCTCGGCGGCGATGATGACGATCGGCTGCCCGATGAACGTCACCAGCTCCTCGGCCAGCAGCAGCTCGTCTTCGATGATCGGCCCGAACTTGTTGTGGGCCAGGTCGCGGTACGTGTAGAGCGCCGCGACGCCGGGCACGACGCGCGCCGCCTCGAGGTCGAGCGCACGGATGCGTCCGTGGGCGACGGGGGAGAAGAAAAAGTCGACGATCAGCTCCCCGCGCGCGGGCGGCATGTCATCGATGTAAATCGACTCGCCGGTGACGTGTCCGCGCGCCGAATCGTGGGGGATGTTGCGGCCGACCGTGGGCATGGAGCGTGATTATAAAGGGGTCATGACACGCATGCGCCTGTTTGCCGTTTCGGTGCTGTTTGCCCTGACCCTGCCGACGCTCGCCCAGACCCAATGCACCACCCGCGACATGGACGTCCCCTCGTCCTTCAGCGGCGAGATCACCATCAGCAGTTGCAAGAACAGCTCGCAGTACTACGACGTCTACCTCCTGCACAACCTCACCGCTGGCCGCAAGCTGCGCTTCACGCTGACCAAGGGGACGCTGCCGAACCTCCGCCTGCAACTCCAGCGCGTGCAGTCGCTGAGCATCGTGGTGGTGAAGTTCGCCGCGGAGTTCTCCAAGTCGACGTTGATCATGGACGTGGAGATCCCGGTGACGCAGGACGTCTATACGCTGATCGTGAGCAGCGAGTCGTCCTTCGGCACCGGCACGTACACGGTGAGTGTGGCCGACCTCGATGAGCCGAACATGGCGGCGCAGATCGTGCCGATCGTCGGCCACGTGGCCGGCGCGAACAACTCGGAGTTCCGCAGCGACCTCAAGCTCTACAACTCCTCGACGTCGTCCATAACCGGCAAGCTCGTCTTCACGCCGCGCAACCAGAGCATGTCCGCCTCCGATCCGTCGATGGCCTTCACGCTCGCGCCGCGCGAGATCAGGTTCTACGAGGACGTGTTCGCCCTGGCGCAGCCGGGCGTGAACGGCGCCTCGCGCCTGGCGGTGATCCCGGACGGCGGTCCGAACGCGGCGCTGGTGGTCGACACCTCGACCTACACCGCGCAGTCGGGCGGCGGCGAGCTCGGCCAGAACCCGACGGTCTTCCGCGCCACGGACTTTTTCGGCGGCAACGCGAAGGTGGTCGGCCTGCTGGGCAAGTCGACGGAGCGCAACAACCTCTTCGTCATGACCGGCCCGACCGACGCGCAGATCCGCTTCGAGGCCCGCAGCCCCTCCGGCACGCTCCTCGGCGCGACGACGAAGACCTACGCCAGGGACGCCACGTACCAGTTCACCCCCGCGGACCTCTTCGGCAGCCTCGCCCTCCCGCCGAACACCGCGATCGAGGCCACGATCCAGAGCGGCACCGCGCGGGTGGCCATCAGCCCGGTGAACAACGTGAGCAACCAGGGGCGGTGGACGGACTTCAAGCCGGCGCCGTGAGGTCGATACCACTCGTAGATATGCACAGGCGGTTGTGCATATCAGTTACACTGCGGCTCGATGAGCCAGCAGTCGAATATCGAATGGACCGACGCTACCTGGAACCCAGTGCGCGGTTGCCGCAAGATCAGTCCTGGTTGCATGCATTGCTACGCCGAGACGTTCGCCGAGCGATTCCGAGGAGTGCCCGGTCATCCTTACGAGCAAGGCTTCGATCTCCGGCTCGTGCCTGAGAAGCTCACAGATCCACTCCTTTGGACGTCATCGCGCATGATTTTTGTCAATTCAATGAGCGATCTCTTTCAAGTGGGCGTGCCGGAGACGTTCATCGCGGATGTCGCCGCGGTCATGCGTGCGGCGAGCTGGCACACCTTTCAAGTGTTGACGAAGCGCGCAGAACGGATGCGCGAGTTGCTCACCGGCCACTTACGAGAAGCCGCGAACGAGCCTCATATCTGGTGGGGAGTCAGCGTCGAGAATCGCAAGCATGGGTTGCCGCGGATCGACGATCTGCGGGCTACCCCTGCCCAAATCCGCTTCCTTTCGATCGAGCCCCTCCTCGAAGACCTTGGAACGATCGATCTCTCCGGTATCCACTGGGTCATCGTTGGCGGCGAGAGTGGCCCCGGCGCGCGCGTCATGCAGCGGGAGTGGGTGACCAGTATCCGCGATCAATGCAGCGCCGCCGGTATTCCGTTCTTCTTCAAACAATGGGGTGGTGTGCGCAAGAAAGAAGCAGGCCGCGATCTCGACGGCGAGCCGCATGACCAACTGCCGCCGCGGCGGACCGCCAAAGTCGATCGAGCGACGGCGCGTCGCCTTCTGTCGTCTCTGAATCTCGAGTCTCGCTCGCCATGCCTGACCTGAAGCTGTACGAAGGGCGCGAGCAAACATACGTCAAGCACTACATTCTGGAGAAGTATCTCGAAAGCTTCGCGCCGATCATCGGCTCTTGGCGTAAGACGATCACGTATGTCGATTGCTTCTCGGGTCCGTGGGAAAGTAACGACAGCGCCTTCGCCGATACGTCCTTTGGAATCGCGGTGAAGGTGCTCCGGGCGGCGCGGGACGATTTTGCGCGCCGTGGCGCTTCAATTCGATTGAGATGCTTCTTCCTCGAGAAGAACTCCAAAGCGTACGCGCAACTGAAGCAGTTCGCGGCGGCTGCCGAAGACATCGAAATCGAGACCAGGAACAAGGTGCTGCGGGACGCCGTCGGTGACATCATCCATTTCATTCGCGCCGCGGGCGACCAGAACTTCACCTTCATCTTCGTCGATCCTACCGGCTGGACCGGCTTTCCCCTCAAGACGATCACGCCGCTGTTGCAAGTAACACCAGGAGAGGTATTGATCAACTTCATGACCGAGCACATCCGCAGGTTCGTCGATTCGTCGGACGAGGAGCTCCGTGCCGGGTTCCGCCAGTTGTTCGACGAAGAGATCGATGGATCTCTGTTCGACCTGCCGGCACAGGAGAGGGAGGAAAAGCTCGTAGGTCGGTACCTCCGAGGTGTCAAGAAGGCGGGAAACTTTCGCTACGTCGGATTGGCCATCGTTTTCAAGCCGGAGATCGAGAAGACATTTTTCCACCTCCTCTACGGCACTCGCAACGACAAGGGAATCGACGTCTTCAAGAAGGTCGAGCAGGGCGCGATGAAGGAAGCGGAGAAGGCTCGGGCAGCGGCGAAAGAACGAAAAGACACATCGGGGCAAACGGCGTTCCTCGACGCGACGGAAATGCATCCGTCCACACGGATGCATCAGCTCCGCGACAGATACCTCGACGCAGCGCGCGCGAGAGTGCTGCGTGAGCTCGAACGGAGGGGCGAGGTCAAGTACAACAGGCTGTGGCGGATCGCTGTCGCTTGGCCGCTCGTGTGGGAGAGCGATCTTCGGGGCTGGCTAAAGGATTGGAAGGTGCAGTTTAGCGGCCTGCTGCCACGGCAGAAGCCGCGATGGGATCGCGATATCAACGTCATCTGGCCCAAACGCTGACCCCATCACATCAGCCGCTCCCGGACGGCCGCCACGCGCGTCCGGCCGACCGGGAGCGTGGTGCCGTCGCGCAGCACGACGGCGTAGCGCGAGCCCTCGCGGGCCTGCAGCTCGGCGATGCGACGCGTGTCGACGATGTACGACTTGTGGATGCGCTCGAAGCAGGCGGGGAGGATGCCTTCCAGGCGGTCGAGCATCCGGTCGTGCAGCACCGTGGCGCCGCTGGTCAGCACGAGCTCGGAGCGGGTGCCGGCGCCGCGGATGTACGCGACGTCGGCGACGCGGATGAAGGCGATGCCGCCGTTGCGGCGGACGCCGAGGTGCTCGATGGCGCGCTCGCCGCGGGCGGAGGGAGTGAGCACGCGGTGCAGGGCGCGCTCCAGGCGCTCGCGGCTGAACGGCTTCGGGACGAAGTCGCGCACGCCGTACTCGAAGGCCTCCAGCGCGCGGTCGGTGCCGGCGGAGACGACGATCGTGTCGAACGCGCACGACGACGAGAAGCGCAAGAGGTCGAAGCCTTCCTCGCCTTCCAGGTTGAGGTCGAGGATGAGCAGGTCGGGCTCCGACGCCTCGATCGCCGCGCGGGCTTCGGAGAGCCGCGGCACGATGGTGATGGCCCCCGCCCGCGGTCCGAGGATCTCGCTCGTCAGCCGCGCGATCCGCCGCGCCACGACCGCCTCATCCTCGGCGACGACGATGCGCAGCGGCGTCACGCCGTCACCTCGATGGTCGTCCGCCACGAGCCGGCGCACGGCGCGGAGTCGACGCGCCAGCGGCCGGGGAAGCTCTCCTCCA
>DATEOX010000252.1:0-2539 GCA_035273585.1 Thermoanaerobaculia bacterium | reverse complement strand
TGAACGGCGGCCGGTACGAGTTGAAGATCTCCACGGTGAACGGCGACATCGACGTGCAGAATGGCGGCGCGCCTCCCGCTCCCGCCGCTCCTCCGGCGCCTGCGGCTCCTCCCGCGCCGGCTGCTCCTTCCGCGCCGGCCGCGCCCCCCGCCCCGCCCGTGGACGCGAGGTAAGCGCCCGTATACTCGCGGCGCATGTCGTCGTGGCGCCCGTATGCCGTGGTCCTGCTGCTGGCGGTCGCCGCGCTCGCTCCCATCCGCAGCTACGACTCCTTCTGGCACCTGGCCACCGGCCGATGGATCCTCGAGCATCGCGCGCTGCCGCTGACCGATCCGTTCGCCGTCGCCAGCGACCGGGTGCCGTGGGTCAACGGCGAGTGGCTTTTCCAGGTCATGGCGCGCTGCATCGAGTGGATGGGCGGCCTGACGGCGGTGTGGATCGCCCGGGCGCTGCTCGTCGGAACCATCTTCGTGATCGGCTGGCGCAAGTCGCACGCGCCGCTCCTCGCCTCGCTCGCCTTCCTGGGCGGACATCAGCAGCTCGATGCGCGCCCTTCGGCCGCCGCCGCGCTGCTCCTCGTGCTGGCCATCGCCACCGTGCGCCGGCCGGTGCTGTTCGTGCTCGCGACCATCATCTGGATCAACGTGCATCCGTCGGCGCTGCTCGCGCCGCTCGTCGCGCTCCTGCTCACCCGCGATCTGCGCACGACTGGGGCGAGCGCCGTCGCGCTGCTCGTGAATCCGTACGGGTGGCGGGGGGTGGCGGCGCCGATCGAGCTGACGTCGTACGTCGGGAGCGGCGCGTTCGTGAACGCGGAGTGGCTTCCCAGTCCGCCCCTCGTGTTCCCGATGCTGTACGTCACGGTCGTTATCGCGGCAGTGCTGTATGCGCTGAGCAAGGACAAGCGCGAGGATCTCTGGCGCACGCTGCTGCTCGCGGTGCTCGCGGCGTTGGCCATCCGCCACGTGCGCAATCAGGGGCTGTGGTTTGCGGCGTTTCCCATGCTGGCGGTCGGCACGGACGCATTGAAGAAGCCGTTCGTCCGTTGGCTCGTCCCGATCCCAATCGTGTACGTGCTGATTACGACGCCGCACACGCCCGTCCTCGCGCCGCATCGCTTTCCGGTGCAGGCGGCGGAGATCGTGAAGCCGCTGCGCGGCAACATCTACGACCCCGACCAGTTCGGCGGGTACCTCATCCACGCGCTCTACCCCGCGCGGCGCGTGCTCACCGACGGCCGCAACGAGCTCTATCACCGTTTCAACGAGGAGTACGCCGTCGCGCGGGAGGATGGGCGGGCGTGGAACGCCCTGCTCCGCAAGTACCGCATCGATCTCGCCGTCGATGAGTACCGCCCGCCGCTCGACGTGATCAACGCCGCGACGGGCGCTCATCAGGCGATGCCCGCCTCGCTCGCCTACTGGCCGCGTCGCGAGTGGGCGCTCATCGGCCACGACGACGTGTCGATGGTCTTCGCCCGCCGCGCGGCATATCCGCGCGAGGTCATCGAGAAGTTGGAAGTGAGGGGAGTGGTGCCGGACGCGGCGCATTGAGCGTGCCCGGCGGAGTGCATCAGAACGACGATGTTGGTAGAGGCTTGGCCAACCAACGCCGCGGGCCGTGCCCGCTAGTTGACGAGCTCGGAGTCGCAGGGACCGAGCGGTTCTTCATGCGGCCAGCGGCCGGCGAGCACGCGCTCGAAGTGGGGACGGACGAGGCATTCGAAGCGCTCCACGAAGGCGGGATGGAGCTCCAGGATCGCTTTCCGCGCGCACTCGACGAGGCAGCACGCCTCGCGGTACGACACGGTGTCATCGGAGGCGATGACGTTGTGCGTGAGCTCGACGATCATCCGAATACGTCGGAGGCGCCGGCGCTCGACAAACGCGGAGCGCGACTCCGGTAGCGGTTCCATTTCGAATTTCGGCATCGTCAGTTCACGCGACGAAACCGAGCCATGCGCGGATGCATTCCGCCTCGCGGTTACACAGGAAATGCGTTGGAAAAAGAGGTGCGGTGTCATCCTGAGCCGCGCAGACGGCGAAGGATCCGTACCGATCTCGCGCCGCGCCTGAAGGTGCGGATCCTTCGGCGTCTTCGCGGCTCAGGATGACACTCAGGCGTGCTCGCGATCGCCGTCCGCCCAGATCTCATCGGCGATCGTTTCATCGACGCGCGACTCGTAGTAGCGGATGGCCGACCGCGCCACGGCCCGCACCGCGGCGTAGTTCAACGCGCCGCCGGAGATCGCGCCGACGAACGGCACCAGCTTCGTGAGCCGCTCGCGCATGAAGCGCGTGCCGATCTTCTCCGCGACCATTCCGCCCTCGATCGTCGCCGCCTCGAGCAGCGTCGCCACCCCCTGCTTCCCGATCCCCACGCCCGATGCATACGCGAGGCAGGACATCGCCTCGGCGAAGCGCTCGCGGCCGGACGGCTCGTGGCCGTAGACCGCGGCGATGCCGATGATGAGGCGGAACTGCTGGTACATCAGATAGGCCAGGTCGGCGCCGAGGGTGCCGATGGCGAGGAGGCCGGA
>DATEOX010000251.1:0-10356 GCA_035273585.1 Thermoanaerobaculia bacterium | reverse complement strand
GGTCGCCGATCTCGGCGAGCGCGGCGGTCATCCGCGCGAGGCCCCACGGCACGTTGGTGGCGAGCGCCGGGAACAGGCGCATCACCAGCGGCTCCGTGAAGGGACGGTCCAGCCGATCGGGAGAGGCCGGCGTCACATCGGGATCACGCGTTCTCGCGGGCGGGCACCCGCGCGAAGCGCGGGGCGGGGCCGGCTGCGGTCAGGCGTGCGCCTCCCACAGGTTGCCCATGTGGCGGAGCAGCAGCGCCAGCTCGGACTTCAGCTCGCGGCGGTCGACCACGCGGTCGATCATCCCATGGCGCATCAGGAACTCCGCGCGCTGGAAGCCGTCGGGCAGCTCCTGCTTGATGGTCTCCTCGATCACCCGCGGTCCTGCGAAGCCGATCAGCGCGCCGGGCTCGGCGATGTGCACGTCGCCCAGCATCGCGTACGACGCGGTCACGCCGCCGGTGGTCGGGTCGGTGAGCACGGAGATGTAGGGAAGACCTGCTTCGGCGAGACGCGCCAGGGCGGCGGAGATTTTCGCCATCTGCATGAGCGAGAGAATGCCCTCCTGCATCCGCGCGCCGCCCGAGCAGGAGACGATGATCAGCGGCTCTTTCTTGTCGAGGCAGCGCTCGATGGCGATGGTGATCTTCTCGCCGACTACCGAGCCCATCGAGCCGCCCATGAACGAGTACTCCATCGCACAGACCACGACCGGAAGGCCTTCGAGCTTGCCCTCGCCGCAGAGCACGGCGTCACCGGGGCCGACGCGCTGCTGGTAGACCTTCAGGCGGTCGGCGTACCGCTTCGTGTCGCGGAATCCGAGGGGGTCGCCGGACCGGATCTCGGTGGCGAACTCTTTGTACTTGTTGTCGTCGAAGAGCATCTCGAAGCGCTCGCGCGCCGAGAGCCGGAAGTGATAGCTGCACTTCGGGCAGGTGTTGAAGTTCGCCTCCACTTCCTTGCGGTAGACGATCTCCTTGCACTCGTCGCACTTGACCCAGAGACCCTCGGGGATGGCGGTCTGCTTCTCGACCGCCTCCTTCGGCTTCTTTTCCTTCCGGAACCACGCCATGGGGCGGGACTCTACTCACTCGCAGCAGCCGTGGCAACCACGAAGCAGGCCAGCGCCGTGAGCAGCACGCGCTCGGCCGAGGAGGCGATCCACCAGGCGGGATCAGCGTCGTGCAGATAGAAGTAGAGGGTGTAGACGATGACGCCGATGCCGGCCAGCAGCGGCAGCAGCGCCCTTCGCCAGTTACGGCCTGACGACAGCGGCGCGAGCGCGGCCAGCCAGGGGAGATAGAACGCGCCGTAGCTCGCCTGGCGCGCCGTGAGACTCGTCACTTTGCCTAAGAGATGGAGGTGCAGCGCCGACTTGCTCTTGCCATAGGCGTCGAGGAAGCCGTGATGCCTGGCGAAGGCGATCCAGGCGCCGAGGAGGATGATGCCCGGCGCGGCGGCTTTGATCGCCGGGAGCACTCTCCGTCGTGTCACGACGGAGCATGCCAGCAGCACGGCGGCGAATGCGGTGCCCTCCACCTTGAGGAACATCGCGCCGGCGATGCCAAGGGCGGCCAGGCGCCAGTCATCCTCGAACGTGAGCGCCGCGAGGGCGATCACCTCGAAGAGGAGCAGCGGCGGATCGCCCGCGCCGGCCACCATTCCGGCGGCGAAACCGTAGGCCAGCACGGCGGCCATCAGCACCGCGTAGTGCCCGGCCAGCTCTTCCCCGATCTTCCGCGCCGCGATCCCACGGAAGGCGAGGACGGTCGCCAGCAGGAACAGCGGCGTCAGCGCCAGCGCCCCCCACTGCGAGAAGCGATGACCGACGAGCGAGCCCCACGCGTAGATCTCCGGCAGGAGCGGCGGATAGTCGGGATGCATCAGGAAGTAGTGCGGGAACTTCAGCATCTCGACGTCGATCTTCTCGGCGCGATAGAACTTTTCCCCCTTCGGCCCCCAGAAGTACATCAGGTCCGCGCACGTCTCGCGCGCGGTCATCACGCCATACAGCGTGAGCAGGACGAAGAGCGCGATGCCGATCCAGCCCTTGCCTTTGCCCGCGGCTCGCTTCCACACTCCGAGCGCGGCGCATGCCGCAAGCGCCATCCCCAGACTGACCCGTGTCCAGGAAATGCCGGCGAGGGAAAAGGCGAACATCAGCGTGCCGGTGATCATCATGCCGGCGGCGAAGCTGATGGCGAGCTGCGCCGGCAGCTCCATCTCCGCCACGGACGGCACGCGCCGGATGACCAGGCCGACGAGCGTCAGCAGGGCGATGGCGATCACGAACGTCATCGCACGACCCTGTACACCCGCCCCTCCGGCCACTCCGCGATCGGCACGTACGCCGGATGGGTGAACGGCTCGCGGATGGCCACCACGTACTCGACCAGCTCGCGGTGCGGCGTGAGCAGCCCGGCCACGAACGGCGGCAGCACGGTCTGGTGAGGGAGCATCCCGACGGCGGTGAGGTAGTTCGCCGAGTCGTAATGCTCCTGCCCGCCGATGGGACGAAAACAGGTAACTTCCGCTCCGCGGGGGAGGAGCTTGGCCACCCGCGGGAGGATGATCAGCGCGTCGCGCGTCTCATGCGTCCCGCGCCCGACGTGGTCGACCACGGTGCGCGGCGCCTCGAAGTACGGGCCGCCGCGCGCCGCGAAACGCCAGACCATCGCAGCCGCCAGCAGCGCGGCCGCGGCGTAGACGACGATCGCGGATCGCCGATCGCGGATCGTTAGATCTCCCGGAAGATGTAGGGCCGCAGGACGTCGAGGTTCTCCTCGAGCTTCGCCTCATCGAGATAGCGGAGCGTGGCCGCGATCGACGACAGGAGCGAGTTTCCGTCCTGGGGCGTGTAGCAGAAGCCGACCACCTTGCGCGGGCTGGGCACGGCGATGGTCGAGGTCGGGATCACGGTCTGGGAGAGGATGCGCCCGAAGTAGCCGTGGTCGCGGCCGAAGGAGAAGATCTGGTTCACCGCCCGCTTGTTCGTGATGGCCACCCGCGGGTTGCTGCGCAGCGCCGCCTTCACCTCTTCGAGCGACGTGTCGAAGCCGAGCTCGAGGTCGAACCAGAGGGTGTGCATGTACTGAGTGTTGATCTTGATGGCCGATGAAAACAGGTTCAGCTCCTCGCCGAGGGTGGCGAAGAGGTGGTGCGCATCGCGGGCGTGATGGGTGCCGAACTCCGGGTCGTCGTGCTTGCCGGCCTGCGGGGCGGGGATGAACGACTTGGTATCGGACACGTCGTTCGCCCGGCGCATGCAGACGAAGCGGCCGGTATCGACGGCGATCTTCCCCTTGTTCTCGCCGATGGTCTTGAGCAGGACGGAGATGTTGTGCGTGTTGCAGGAGACGACCTGCACGAAGCGCTCGTCGACGTTCTGCACGGAGTCGTTGATGCCCCGCGCATACGGCTTGCCGAACCCGAACTCGGAGCCCTGCGCGAGAAACCCGCGCGGCCCCTTGATCCGCTCGTAGTACTTGGCCTTGTTGTCGTTTCCCGCCGGCGTGCAGTCGACGACCACGGTCGCCCGCGCCAGCGCCTCCTCGGTGGTGAACGACACGCGGTGCCCGAGGTGCTCGAACTCGCCGCGCGCCTCCTCGTCGACGACGAGCTTGGCCCCGCGGTTGACCAGGTACTCGACCATGGCCCGGTCGTCGGACTTCGGCGTCCGCTTGTGGAACGTGACCTCGCTGATGTTCCACTTGTCCTTGAAATCGGTGTACAGCCCGATCAAGGGCTCGCCGATGGTTCCCGTGCCGACCACGTGCACGATGTTCTTCGTCATTGCCGAGCAGACCTCCGCCTGAATTCGGGCGCGGATTGTAGCGTTAGAATCGACGGATGGCGAAGACGATCGAGATTCCGGAGGTCCACGAGGTGCTGTACGCGCGCCTCGCGTGGCGTGCGGAAGCGGCGGGATTGTCTTTGTCGGATTATGTGCTGCGTGAGTTGAGGAACTCGCTGCCGTTGGTGATGGATCAGGCAGAGTGGGGTGCAGTGGCTCCTCGACTGCCGCCTTTGTACACGTCTTCCGATTCGGCAGACATCATTCGCACTCTCCGTGATGCCGACGATCCGCGTGATCTCGGTTGATTCGGCCGCAGCGCCGGGCACGCCGCCTCCATCGAGCTGATCGCGTAGAATCGCCGGCCCATGGCGAAGAAGCCGGAGACGGGCGAGAGGCTCATCGCCTCCAACAAGAAGGCCTTCCACGACTACTTCGTGCTGCAGAAGGTCGAGGCGGGGCTGCAGCTCACCGGCACCGAGGTCAAGGCGCTGCGGGACGGGAAGGCGAACCTGAAGGACGCGTACGTCATCTTCAAGGGAGGGGAGGCCTTCCTGTTCGGCGCGCACATCTCGCCCTACTCGCACGGCAACCGGGAGAACCACGAGCCGGACCGGACGCGCAAGCTGCTGCTGCACAAGAAAGAGATGGAGAAGCTCCAGGAGCAGATCGTCGAGAAGGGGCTGACCATCGTCCCGCTGCGGCTCTACTTCAAGGGGAGCCGGGTGAAGGCCGAGGTGGCGGTCGTGCGGGGGAAAAAGCTGTACGACAAGCGCGAGACCGAGAAGCGGCGCGAAGCCGACCGGGAGGCTGCGGCGGCGATGAAGACGCGCAGAGCGCCATAGTGTGGTTGTGAAGCCACAGTCGTGCGGTGCGCGGGCCACAGAAAGCGTGATCGAGAGCCGTTGTTGGTTATCAGTTATCGGTTGTCGGTAAAGGACTTAACCGACAACCGACCACCGATGACGGTGTGGCACTCCCCTCGCTCTAGTCCGGCCGGACATGTACGTACAGCGGAAAACCATCAACGCAAAGGTCGGCATTACCGGCATCGGCCTCCACTCCGGCATCTACACGAAGCTCGAGCTGCACCCCGCTCTCGCGGGAAGCGGCATCACCTTCGTCCGGGCCGATCTCGACGGCCTGCGCATCCCCGCCCTCCAGGCGTCCACCACCGCCCTCGACTATGCCACGACCGTCGGCAAGGATGACGTTGCGGTCGGCACGGTCGAGCACCTCCTCTCCGCCATCGTCGCCTGTGGCGTCACCGACGTCGACGTGCACATCGACGGCCCCGAAGTGCCGATCATCGACGGCAGCGCACTGCCCTTCATGCATCTCATCGACGCGGCCGGCATCCGGGCGCTCGACGCCGAGGTCAAGGTCCTCCGGCTGGCCAAGCCGATCGAGATCGTGGAGGGGGACAAGAGCATCCGCATCGTTCCCTCCAACCGGCTGACCATCAAGTACCGGATCGACTTCAACCACCCGACCATCGGCCGCGAGTCGATGCACTTCGACTTCACCCACGAGAATTTCCTGCGCAAGATCGCCCCGGCGCGCACCTTCGGCTTCATGCGCGACGTGGAGAAGCTGCGCGCGGCCGGCCTGGCCCGCGGCGGCTCGGTCGAGAACTGCATCGTTCTCGACGACAAGGGCGTGATGAACGGCCCGCTCCGCTTCAAGGATGAGTTCGTCCGGCACAAGATCCTCGACCTGATCGGCGACCTGGCCCTGGTCGGGCGCCCGATCGTCGGCGAGATCACCGCGAATCGCGCCGGCCACGCGCTCCACTCGCGCTTCGTCGAGCAGGTGCTCGCCGCGGCCGCGGAGACGGATGACGTACGGGTGGGCGTGGGGGCGCAGGGCGAAGCGTTCGCATAACGGCGCCAGTCAGCGCGCCGGCCCGTGGCCGGTGTGGTAAAAAGGCCACACGTGCGGCGCACACTCTTCATTCTGCTCGCCTTCCTGACCGCGTCGGCACACGCCGACGACGCCCGCATCGAGAATCTCGCCGCCGCGGCGGCGAACGGGCAGGTGAGCGTCCGCTTCTCGCTGACCAATGCGTTCCGCAACGGCCAGACCGTCCAGGGGCTGCAGAGCGGGGTGCCGACCAGCTTCACCTACATCATCGAGATCTTTCGCGACCGGCCGAACTGGTTCGATGAAGGCATCGACCGCTCCCGCATCGAGGTCATCGCCACCTTCAACTCCGTGACGCGCGAGTACCTGCTCAACTACCGGCGCGACCGGAAGCTCGTCCGCTCCGAGACCTTCAGCGACCTCGAGGCGCTGGAGCGGCGGATGACCACCATCGATGAGCCCGCCCTCTTCGACATCGGGAAGCGCCGCCCCTACAAGCTGAAGGTGCGCGTCAAAGCGGACCTCAGCCGAGGATGGATGCTGTACGTGATTCCGTGGCAGGTCTCCACGCGCTGGAAGGAAGCGCGCGTCGCCGCGCCGCCGGAGGTCGGCGTCCGATGACCGCCCGCGAGCTGCTGCTGCGCTACCGAAAGGACCCGCGGTTCATCATCACCGTGCCGCTGCTGATCCTGGCCGGGACGTCGCTCGTCTACTACCTCATCCAGCGGGCCAAGGAGCTCTCGCCGGAGGCGCTCTCCAGCCAGGTGCTGCTCTTCGTCCTCTGGAACATCAACGTCCTGCTCATCGTCGGCATCCTCTTCGTCCTCTTCCGCGGGATCGTGAAGCTGGTGCTGGAGCGGCAGCGGGGGATCATCGGCTCGCGCTTCCGGACGAAGCTCGTCCTGACCTACGTCGCCACCTCGCTCCTGCCGGTCTTCCTCCTCTTCCTCGTGGCCACCGACCTCCTGCGCGTCTCCATCGACCGCTGGTTCAACACGCCGGTGCGGCGCATCCTGCAGAACAGCGAGGCCATCGCCCAGATGGCCCAGGACCAGGCGGGGGCGGTGGCCGCCGCGGCTGCGCACGAGATCGCCGCATCGCCGCAGATCACCGATGCCGCGCAGATGGACGGCGTGCTCAAGCACGTGCAGCAGTTCCACGACGTCGACATGGCCGGCCTCTACCGGGTCGACCAGACCGGCCCGACGCTCGTGAAGCTCAACGGCGATCCGCGCGTGCCGGTGCTGGAGCTGCCCGAGCCGCCGGCGCGCTTCTTCGAGGAGGTCTCGCGCAAGGGCAGCGCGGTGAAGATCGACGGGTCGGCGAGCGGCAAGTGGATCCGTTCCGCGTCGCTGATCGGCAGCGGCCCGTACGTGGCCGTGGCCGGCGTCTTCATCCCGAACGCCATGAGCCGGATGATCGACGAGTCGATCATCGCCCACCAGAACTTCGAGCAGCTCGACCTGCAGCGGCCGAACCTCAAGGCCTCGCAGACCTCGCTCTTCCTCGCCGTGACCCTGGCCATCCTCTTCGGCACGCTCTGGACGTCGATCTACGCCTCGCGCCGCATCACGGTGCCGATCAAGGCCCTCGCGGAGGGGACAGCGATGCTGGCCCAGGGCGGCTACGGCCACCGCATCGACGTCGCGGCGGGCGACGAGGTGGGGCGCCTGATCGACTCGTTCAATCAGATGTCCGCCCAGCTCGCGGACCAGCGCCAGGCGCTCACCGAGACGAACCGCCGCCTCGACGACGAGCGGGCGTTCATGTTCACGGTCCTGGACAGCGTCTCGACCGGAATCATTGCCTTCACTGAAGACCTCGAAGTGCTGTCCATCAACCAGGCGGCGCTGCGCATGCTGCAGCTCGAGGCGTTGCCGCCGCGCGCGAACCTGCGCGAGATCCTCGTCGGCGACCTCGCCCCGTTGGCCGACGGGCTGTGCGAGGTGACGGCGCGGACGGGCCGCTCGCGCGAGGTGACGCTCATCCGCGGCGGCGAGCTGCATTACCTCGAGCTCTCCGCCGCCCGCCTCGGTGGCGGCGACGAGAGCGGCTGGGTGCTGGCCATCGAGGACTCGACGCAACTGATGCAGGCCCAGAAGCTCGCCGCCTGGAACGAGGCGGCGCGGCGCATCGCCCACGAGATCAAGAACCCTTTGACTCCCATTCAGCTCTCCGCGGAGCGGATGGCGAAGAAGTTCGGCCGCGGCGAGCCGGGCATCGAGGAAGGCTGCCGGACCATCGTCACGGAGGTGAGCCAGCTCAAGCGGATGGTGGACGAGTTCTCGCGCTTCGCTCGCATGCCCGCCGTCCACCTCCGCCACGCCCAGCTCGCCGAGATCCTGCAGCAGGCGGCGAGCCTCTACCGCGACGTGAAGAAGGGCGTGACCGTAAGTGTCGACGTGGCCCAGGACATCGAGCTGCTCATGGACCCGGAGCAGATCCGGCGCGCGGTGGGCAACCTGCTCAAGAACGCCGTCGAGGCCACCGAGTCGGGCGAGATCCGCGTCTCCGCGCGCCGCGCCCAGCACCGGGTGGTCATCGAGGTGGCCGACCCCGGCCGCGGGGTGCCGGACCGCGACAAGGACAAGCTCTTCCTCCCGTACTTTTCGACCAAAGGCCGCGGCACCGGTCTGGGGCTGGCCATCGTGCACCGCATCGTGCGCGACCACGACGGCCAGATCTCCGTGCACGACAACCACCCGCGCGGGACGCGGTTCGAAATCGAGCTGCCCGCCTGAGCCATGGCGAAAATCCTCATAGTTGACGACGAGCCGTCCATCCGCACCACGCTGGCGGGCATCCTGGAGGACGAGGGGCATCGCACGGTGGTCTGCGAGTCGGGCGAAGAAGCGCTCACGCAGTTCACGCGCGACGACTTCGACCTGGCGCTGCTCGACCTCTGGCTGCCCGGCATCGACGGCCTCTCGGTGCTGGAGCGGATTCGCGGCGCAGCCGCGCCGCCGGTGATCGTGATCTCCGGCCACGGCAACATCGACACCGCCGTCCGCGCCACACGCCTCGGCGCGTACGACTTCCTGGAGAAGCCGCTCTCGCTCGAGCGAGTGCTGCTGACGGTCAACCACGCGCTTGCGGACCGGCGCCTGCGCGAGCAGGTGCGCGACCTCAGCCGGCAGATCTCGCTGGAGGAGCTGCTCATCGGCGAGAGCGAGCCGATGCGACGCCTGGACCAGCAGATCCGCAGCGCGGCGCCATCGAACAGCCGGGTGCTCATCACGGGGGAGAACGGCAGCGGCAAGGAGATCGTCGCCCGCACGTTGCACCGTCTGTCGACCCGCGCCGATCAGCCGTTCATCGACGTCAACTGCGCGGCCATCCCGGAGGAACTGATCGAGTCGGAGCTCTTCGGCCACCGCAAGGGAGCCTTCACCGGCGCCATCGATGAGCGGAAGGGGAAGTTCGAGCTGGCCGACGGCGGCACGCTCTTCCTCGACGAGATCGGCGACATGAGCCTGAAGACGCAGGCCAAGGTCCTGCGCGTGCTGCAGGAGCAGACCTTTCAGCGCGTCGGCGGCCAGCAGACGATCAAGGTCGATGTGCGCGTGATCGCCGCGACGAACAAGGAGCTGGAGCAGGAGATCGCCGCCGCCAGCTTCCGCAGCGACCTCTACTACCGGCTGAACGTCATCCCCATCGAGGTGCCGCCGCTGCGCGCCCGCGGCACGGACGTGGTCCTGCTCGCCGAGCACTTCCTCCGCCGCTTCGCCGCCGAGACCGGCGCGCCGCGCAAGAAGCTCTCGTCCGGCGCCGCGGCGAAGCTGAAGGCGTATCACTGGCCGGGCAACGTGCGCGAGCTGCGGAACGTCATTGAGCGGCTGGCCATCCTGCTGCCCGGCGACACCATCGAGCCGGACGACGTCCTCCTCGGCGCGCGCACGGACGTGGCTACCTCGATCCCGCACAACCTGACCCTGCGCGAGGCGCGCGACGAGTTCGAGAAGCGCTATATTCTCTCGCGCCTGAAGGAGCTCGCCGGCAACGTCAGCCGCACCGCGGAAGTCCTCGGCGTGGAGCGGTCGAACCTCTACCGCAAGCTCCACGCGTACGGCATCAAAGTCGAGCGCGGCTAGGGAAATAGGACCCTCGCCCGACGCGTTAGCCGGACTTGACTGCGCCGGAGGGTTCGCTTACTCTTCGCCGCCTCTACAAGCGGGCATAACTCAGTTGGTAGAGTGCAACCTTGCCAAGGTTGATGTCGCCGGTTCGAGTCCGGTTGCCCGCTCCAAAACGAACTTCATCCCGGGCCGCGTCTCACCAGCGCGGCCCTTCGTGTATCTTGACTCGTATATGAGCGACGACGCGCGGCTCCGCGGGGCGGGCGGGACGGAAGGCGGCATCGGGACGTTTCTGATCGGCTTCGTCATGGCCGTGGCCGGCGCCTGGCTGCTGACGAATCAGGTCACGGTGACGAGCGGCGGCTGGCGGCTGTGGGGCTACAACGGCTTCGGGCTGTCGCTCATCCCGTTCATCGTCGGGATCGCCTTCCTCTTCTTCGACGGCAAGTCGGTGATCGGCTGGCTGCTGACCCTTGCCGGCGCGGTGATCATCTTCGTCGGCATCCTGACCAACCTCGACATCTACTTCCGCCCGACGACGCTCTTCAACACGATCATGATGCTCGTGCTGCTGATGGGCGGAATCGGCCTCGTGGCCCGCTCGCTGCGGCCGCGGCGAAGCTAGTCGTCGTCGCC
>DATEOX010000250.1:0-2428 GCA_035273585.1 Thermoanaerobaculia bacterium | reverse complement strand
ACCCCGCGGTCGGCGTGCTGGCCACGGCGATGTTCGCCGCCCTCCCTCCCATCCTCGGACATGCCGGCCTGGCCACCACCGACCTCGCCGTCGCCGTGACGCTCACCATCGCCCTGCTCGCCCTCGATCGATGGCTCGATGCGGCGACCCTCGGACGCGGCGCGCTCCTCGGCCTGGCCATCGGCCTCGGCGTGCTCTCGAAGTTCTCGTTCCTGCTCTTCTTCCCCGTCGCGGCGATCGTGCTGCTCATCATCCGCTTCGCAATGCGGAACGCGTCGCTCTCGGCGAAGTCGCTCGGGCTGGCCTGCGTCGTGGCGTTCGTCGTCATCTGGGCCGGCTACCGCTTCAGCTTCGGCCGCATCGACGCCATCCCGATGGGCAAGTTCTACCTGGAGACGCCCGCGCCCGCGCCGCTGCGGCCTGCGGCGAAGTGGGTCGCGGAGAAGGTGCCGCTGCCGATGCCGGAGCTCTTCATCGGCATCGGCGCGGTCAAGATGCACGACCTCGGCGGGCACCTCACGTATCTGCTCGGCCGCTACAGCAAGCGCGGCTGGTGGTACTACTTCCCGGTCGTCTTCTTCTACAAGACGCCCCTGCCGTTCCTGATCCTCGCCTTGTGGGGCATGGCCCTGCTGATCCGGCGCCGCCCCGAGGTGGCGCTGATTCCGGTGGCGCTGATGCTGTGTGTGATGCCGAGCTCCATCAACATCGGCATCCGCCACATCCTGTCCATCTACCCGCCGCTCTGCATCGCCGCGGCGTACGCTTGCGTGACGATCTGGCAGCGCTCACGCGACCTGTTCGGTCGCGCCGCGCTGCTCGCGCTCCTCGGCTGGCTGTTCATCGGGACGGCGGTCGATCATCCCGACTACCTCGCCTGGTTCAATGAGGCGGCGGGCGAGCATCCGGAGCAGATCGTCGTCGACAGCAACCTCGACTGGGGACAGGACGTCCTCCGCCTCACGCGCGTCGTGGCTGCCCATGACATCGCCAAGCTGTGGGTCCTCTACAACGGAAACGCCGATCTGGCGCGGCACAAGCTGCCGGCCGACGGCCTCATCCCGTTCACGCCGGTGCACGGCTGGGTCGCGGCGAGCGAGACGTCGCTGAAGATCGCCGACCAGGCGCGCTACGGCGGCTACCGCTGGCTCGAGGCGTACAAGCCGGTTCGACGGGTGGGGAAGTCGATCCGGCTGTATCGCATCGATTAGTGAACCGACATCGGCTCCGGCTCCAGCGCCAGCTCGATGCCGTGCGGCGTCATGTTCACGAACACCGTGTCGCCCTCGCGGAACTTCCCCTCCAGCAGCCGGATGGCCAGCGGATCGATGATCTCCCGCTGCAGCGCGCGCTTGAGCGGGCGCGCGCCGAATGCAGGGTCGTAGCCCTCCCGCGCCAGGTGCTCCTTCGCCGCCTCGCTGATCTCCACCTGCAGGCCGCGCTCGCCGATGCGTTTGGCGAGCTGCCGGAGCTGGATCTCGATGATCCGTTTGATGTGCGCCATGTCCAGCGAATGGAAGATGATCACGTCGTCGATGCGGTTGAGGAACTCCGGGCGGAAGTGCCGGTGCAGTTCCTCCTCCACCTTGCGCCGCATCTCCTCCTCCTGCGCCGGCGACTGCATGCCCCGCGCGTACTCGTGGATGAACTGCGAGCCGACGTTCGAGGTCATGATGATGACCGTGTTCTTGAAGTCGACCACGCGGCCCTTGGAGTCCGTCAGACGGCCGTCGTCGAGGATCTGGAGCATGATGTTGAACACTTCCGGGTGCGCCTTCTCGATCTCGTCGAAGAGCACCACCGCGTACGGCCGGCGGCGGATCGCCTCAGTGAGCTGGCCCCCCTCCTCGTATCCGACGTAGCCCGGCGGCGCGCCGATCAGCCGCGCCACGGCATGGCGCTCCATGTACTCCGACATGTCGATGCGTACCATCGCGTGCTCGTCATCGAAGAGGAACTCCGCCAAGGCGCGGGCGAGCTCTGTCTTGCCGACGCCGGTCGGACCCATGAAGATGAACGAGCCGACCGGACGGTTCGGGTCCTTCAGGCCGGCGCGCGAGCGGCGGACGGCATTCGAAACGGCGGTGATCGCCTCCTCCTGCCCGATCACCCGCTGCTTGAGCCGATCCTCCATCTTCACCAGCTTCTCGATCTCCGACTCGAGCATCTTCGTGACCGGCACGCCGGTCCACTTGGCCACGATCTCGGCGATGTCCTCGTCCGTGACTTCCTCGCGCAGGAGCGCCCCCTGCTGCTGCATCTCGGCGAGCTTGCGCGAGAGCTCGTCGAGCTCGCGCTGGAGCTGCGGCACGGAGCCGTAGCGCAGCTCCGCCGCGCGGGAGAGGTCGCCGTCGCGCTCGGCGCGGCTGGCATCCTCACGCGTCTCCTCGAGACGCTTCTTCACATCATTCAGCTTCGCGATGACTCC
>DATEOX010000249.1:0-3608 GCA_035273585.1 Thermoanaerobaculia bacterium | reverse complement strand
TGCCGCCACGGCCTCCCGCCCGGCCGCCCGCCCCGCGCCGTCCGCTTCCGCGCGCCGGCGGGCGTCATCGCGTTCGATGATCTCGTGCATGGGCCGCTCGCGGAGGACGTCGCCGCGCGCACCGGCGACTTTGTCATCAAGCGCGCGGACGGGCTGTTCGCCTATCAGCTCGCGGTGGTCGTCGACGACGCGGCGCAGGGCGTGAACCAGGTCGTGCGCGGCGGCGACCTCCTCTCGTCCACCGCGCGCCAGATCGCCCTGCAGCGCGCGCTCTCGCTCCCCACGCCGGCGTACACGCACCTCCCGCTGGTCACGAACGCGGACGGCACGAAGCTTGGCAAACGCGACGGCGCCCTGCCGCTGCCGACTCTCGACGATCGCCGCGTGCGCGAGACGCTCATCAGCGCGCTGCGCATCCTGGGCATCGAGGAGGCGGAGACGCTCGAGGAAGCGCTCAACGCCATTCCATCCCGCAGCTCCGACACTTCTTCTTCGAAGGGATGAGCGCCGCCACGAGGATGGCGATCGGCGCGAGCAGCACCACCGTCACGAGCGCCTGAGTGGCGAAGAAGCGGCGCGTCGCGGCCACGACCGCCGAGAGCAGCATCCAGCCGAGCAGCCAGGCGGCGTAGATGCGCAAGCGGTTCGAGACCGGGTAGACCTCCTCCGAGAAGCAGCGCCGGCAGCGCTCCTCGGATGGCGTCAGCTCCCGCGGCACGTCGGAGGCATCCTCTTCCATCGCCGCGTCGAGGATGGCCCGCGCCTCGTCGAGATCGCGGCGCTGCACGCGGAGGCGCACGCCGCCGTGCGCATGCGCTCCGCCCGATCCGAGGCGGGCCACGTTGTCGTCGGCGAGGACGGCGGCGATGCCGGCCGCCTCGAGCGTCGCGCGGGCCAGCTCGGCCTCGCCGAGGAAGACGTAACTGTCGATCGTGACCAGGTCGTGCTCGCTCACGGCCGGAAGCGGGTGCCGATCACCAGCGTGTGCACGTTCAGGCCGGGGTTGCGCGGGGCGAGGCCGCCGTTCGAGATGTGCGCGAAGCGGTAGCCGACCACGATGCCCACCGGGCGGCGGGGGAGGAGCACCGCGCCGAAGCCGGCCTGGGTGATGAAGTTGAAGTGCGAGGTCGCGGCGGGGACGCGGCGCGTGGTCCACATCGGGCCGCTGGAGAGCTCGGCGAACGGCTCGAAAGACCGCCAGTTGCGGAAGAAGCGGCGGCGGATCATCGGCGAGAGGGCGGCCCCGCGCGCGGTCTCGTCGGGATCGCCATACTTGTTGCCGAACCAGCTCCGCGGCTGCTGCACGTTCATCGGCGCGACGATCAGGCCGAGCTCCGTGCGCGGCGACCAGTTGCGCGCCAGCTCGAACTGGATCGACTCCATGTTCGCCTGCCCGTGCCACGTCTGAATGCTGCGGCCGCTGGCCAGATAGATGTTGATCCGCTCCGGCGGCCCGAGGAGCGGCGCGGCCATTACGTGGGACGCAAAAAAGAAGAACGACGCGGCTGCGAGACGCGTAATCCTCGACACGAGAATCCTCCCCGGGACAGGTTTCGCTCGATGGTACCTACGAAGCAGGAAGCCCGCCAGACGTGCGTGCGCGCGGAGTCGGATCCGGCCTCAGCCGCGCTGCCCGGCATGAAGGTTGAGTGGAAGAAAGAAATGACGACGGCGAACGAGGAAGTGAAGGTGCGCAACAACCCGGAAGAAGGACGCTTCGAGGCCACCGTGAACGGTGCGCTCTGCGTCTGCGAATACTCGCTGCAGCCGGGGAAGATCATCTTCACTCACACCGAAGTGCCGCAGGAGGCGTCGGGCCGCGGCGTGGCGAACAAGCTGGCCGAGGCGGGCCTCGAGCACGCGAAGCGCGAGCGCTTGCGCGTGGTGCCGATGTGCGAGTTCGTGGCCTCCTACATCAACCGGCACGAGCAATATCAGACGCTGCTCGACGCGCCGGAGTGAGATCCGCCGAAAATGCGTGTTTGACGCGCGAGCGCTTCTCGGCACAAAATCCGCCGAAATCAAGCGTCGACGAAGGGGACGACATCAACATGGCGACGAAAAAGAGTTCCGGTTCCAAAGGCGGCGGCAAGGGTCTGGCCGCCGAGGTGCAGCCGAGCGCCGATCTCTCGGCGATCGTAGGCAGCAAGCCCATTCCGCGCAGCGAAGTGACGAAGAAGGTGTGGGACTACATCAAGGCCAACGGCCTTCAGGACCAGACCAACAAGCGCATGATCAACGCGGACGACAACCTGAAGAAGATCTTCGGCGGGAAGAAGCAGGTGTCGATGTTCGAGATGACCGCGCTGGTCAACAAGCACCTGTCGTAACGCGCGCGCCTCGCGCACCGCATGCAGGGCCGGCTCTCCAGCCGGCCCTTTCGCTTGTGGAGCGCCCGCTCACCGGCTGATGTTGATGTCGTGCCGCGTCACGACGTTGGCCAGGATCTCGACCGTGGCCGGCACGTCGCTCGTCCGGTCGCCGGCCGGCCCCTGCAGGTCGATCGTGTACTTCGCCGGCACGAGGTCGATGAAGTAGAAGCCGCGCGAGTCGAGGTCGACGGTGAAGAGCAGCCGCGTCTTCGCCTCGTCGTACACCAGAACCTTCCTCGCCGCGAACTCCGACGGCTGCGGCGCGGGCGTGATGGTGACGAGGCCCGACAGCCGCCCGTGCGGAGGCGTCGGCGCGGTGGGGCTCTCGCCCTTGCAGGCGAAGGCGAGCACGAGCAGGAAGACGATCAGCCGTTTCATAACGCCCGCTCCACCTCTTCGATCTTCGCCTCGATCTCGATGATCTGCCCCTCCGGCACGTTGCGCATGATCGCCTCCGCGTCCTTGAGCACGTGGCCGGTGAGGACGCAGACGACGCGCTCGTGCGCGCCCATCACGCCCGCTGCACGAAGCTTGCGCACGCCGGCCAGGGTGGTGGCGGAGGCGGGCTCGCAGCCGATGCCCATCCGGTCGATGTCGCGCTTGGCGGCCATCAGCTCGTCGTCCGTGACTTGCTCGACGATGCCGTTCGTGTCGCGGATGGCGGCCACGGCGCGGTCCCAGCTCACCGGATCGCCGATGCGAATGGCGCTGGCCACCGTCTCGGCGGTCACGCGGTGGCGCGCGCCGAACGCCGATGCAAAGCCGAGGTAGAACGGATTCGCGCCGGCGGCCTGGATGGCGGCGAGGCGCGGCATGCGGCCGATCCAGCCGGCTGCGTGGGCCTCGCGCAGGGCCTTGCCGAACGCGCTGGTGTTGCCGAGGTTGCCGGCCGGGACGACGATCCAGTCGGGCGCCTCCCAGCCGAGGTCCTGCAGCAGCTCCCAGACGATCGTCTTCTGCCCCTCGATGCGAAACGGGTTAATGGAGTTGACGAGGTAGATGTTGAGCCGCTCGCAGGCGTCGCGCACGAGGCTCATGGCGGCGTCGAAGTCGCCGCGCACCTGGAGGCAGAGCGCGCCGTACGCGAGGGTCTGGGCCAGCTTGCCGCCGGCGATCTTGCCGGCGGGGACGAAGACGACGGCGCGCAGGCCGGCCTGCGCGCCGTATGCGGCGAGCGAGGCGCTGGTGTTGCCGGTCGAGGCGCAGGCGATGGCCCGCGCGCCGAGGCGGACGGCC
>DATEOX010000248.1:0-3651 GCA_035273585.1 Thermoanaerobaculia bacterium | reverse complement strand
AGAGCCTTCTCCCCGCGGCTCGGGGAGAAGGTGCCGAAGGCGGATGAGGGGTGCGCCCTAGGCCGCGGCCGTCTTCGCCGCCCGCGTCGTCCACCCGTAGAACATCAGTGCTGCGATGCCGAGGATGATGGCTTGCCAGATGGCCAGGTGAAAGAGCTGGAAGACGTTCGGCCGGTAACGGCCGAGGAGGAACAGCGACACCACGCGGATCAGGTTCACGGCCTCGATGCCCACCACAGTGGCCAGGATGCCGAGCCCGCGCTGGCGCCACGTCGCGGGGAAGGAGAGGATCGCGGCGCAGAGGAAGACCACCGCCTCCAGGCCGTTGCAGCCGTTCAGGATCTGCACGGCGAACGCCTGGTTGCGAATGGACGTGTCGACGACCTGCACGTTCTGGCCTATGAGGTTCAGCAGCGCGGCCGACGCGACGGCGATGCCGTGCGTGAACGGGGCGACGAACCAGCGGTCCACCACCTCCAGCGATACGACCGCGTAAAACGCGGCGAGGAGGAGGAAGAAGCGGACCAGGAAGAGGACCTGCGTACGCCGCGAGGCGGCCATCACCACCTCACCAGCAGCCGCGCGGCCCGCTCGATCTGCTCTTCACTCGGTAGAAATTCTTGCTCCAAGGGAGGCGAGTAGGGCACGGGCGTGTCGAGGGCGCCGATCACCCGCACCGGCGCGTCGAGGTATTCGAACGCCTCCTCCTGGATCAGCGCCGCGAGCGACTCGCCGATCGAGCCGGTGCGCGTGTCCTCGTGGATGATGAGCACCTTGTTCGTGTGCCGGGCCACGGCCAGCACCGCGTCGCGGTCGAGCGGCGCGAGGGAGCGGAGGTCGAGCACGGACGACTCGATGCCGTCCTTGGCCAGCGACTCCGCGACGCGCATGGCCACGTGCACGAACGCGCCGTAGGAGATGATGGCCAGGTCCTTGCCGGCGCGCCGCAGCGCCGCCCGCCCGAGGGGGATCGGCTCCGGCGCCGCGTCGCCGAGCGCCTGCTTGATGCGCGGGTCGCGGTAGAGCGCGATGTGCTCGTAATAGAGGACGGGATCGGGATCGGCCACCGCCGCGGCCATCAGCGCCCGCGCGTCGTGCGGCGTCGAGGGGGCCACGATCTTCAGTCCCGGCGTCCGGTAGAACCAGGCCTCGGTGTTCTGCGAGTGGTATGGACCGGCATGGCGCAGACCGCCCCACGGCATCCGCAGCACGAACGGCACGGATGCTCCCCAGCGGTAGTGGATCTTCGCCGCATTGTTCACGAGCTGGTTGAAGCCGGTGGCCACGAAGTCGTTGAACTGGATCTCGCCGATGGGCCGCTTCCCGGCCAGCGCCGCGCCGATGCACACGCCGATGGTCGACCCCTCGGCCAGCACGCTGTTGATGATTCGGTCGCTGAAGTCCTTCAGCAGCGGCCGCAGGAGGAGGAACGCGTTCCCATACTTGCCGCCCACGTCCTCGCCGTACACGAACGTGCGCGGATCGTTGCGCAGCGCGTCGCCCACGCCGAGCATCACCGCCTCGAGGAACGTCTTTCCCTTCGCGTCGAACGGCGGGCCGGCGTCTACCGCCGGTAGCGACGCTTCGGCGCGGCGCTCCGCGTCGTCGAGCACTTCGACGTGCACGCGGCGCTCGTCATCCGAGTGAACATCTTGACCGGCGAGTGACGCGTCGGGCCACGGCGCGTCGATCACCGCCCGCGCCTCGCGCTCCACCAGCTCTTCCGCCTCGCGCTTGAAGCGCTCCACATCATCAGAGGTGATGATGCCGTCCGCTTCGAGGCGCGCGGCGTAGGTCACGAGCGGATCGCGGCGGCACCAGAAGTCGTACAGCTCGCGGTCGGCGTAGCCCGCGTCGGTCAGCGGCGCGTACGACCACGACGGCTGCGGGTCCTTGCCCAGGTAGAGCATGTCGTCGTGATGGGCGTGGCCGCACATGCGCATCGCGACCAGCTCGATGAGCGCCGGGCCGCGGCCGTCGCGGGCGCGGTCCGCGGCCCAGGTGAAGGCGGCGGCGATGGCATCCGGATCGGTGCCGTCGATGGTCACGGCCGGGATGCCGTAGCCGATGGCCTTGTCGGCGAAGACGCGCACCGCCGACTGCTCGCGCACCGGCGTGGAGAGCGCGGTCTGGTTGTTCTGCACGCAGAAAACGGCGGGCAGCCGTCGCGCGGCGCAGGCGTTGATGGCCTCGTGCCATTCGCCGAGGGAAGTCGAGCCCTCGCCGACGAAGGAGACGGCGACGCGGCGGCTGTCATCCATCGCGAACGCCATGGCGATGCCGGCCATGGTCAGCGCGGGGCTGCCGAGAGGGGCCATGGCGGGGTAGATGCCGTACGCCCAGTCGCCGACGTGCAGGTCGCGGCCGTTCATCGGCGGGCCGGCTTTCCCCATCTGCGCGCTGAGGACCATGCGCACGGTCTCCGGCGTGTCGTGCATGGCCAGCACCGCGCCGAGGTCGCGGATCATCGGCGAGATGACATCGTGCTCTTCGGTGCCCTTGTGCAGGCGGATGGCCGCGGCGTAAATCGCCTCCTGCCCGAGGGAGCGGAAGCCTTTGCCCTGGAACGAGGTGCTGCCCCAGCGCACCTCGCCGCCGGTGAAGAAGGACTTGAGGCGGTTGTCGACGGCGCGGGTGAGGATCATCCCGCGCAGGATGGCCCGCCGCTCCTCGGGTGTGAGCGACGCGGCGATCGCCTCGCGGCGGAGAAAACCGTCGCAGTCGTCGAGGACCGCGGCGACTGCCTGATGCAGGCGCTGATTGACGCTGATGCCGGGCGTCGTCTCCGGCACGTTCGTGACCACCGTGCCGGGCGTGAGCGCGTTCGCCAGCGCCGGCTCCAGCGCGCGCCGGAGCGCCTCGCGTAGCGCATCGAAGTCCTGCTCCTCGATCACCTCCTCGAGGGCGGAGAGCGCCGCCTTCAAGGCGAACGGATGCCGCTCGGCGACGAACGCCGCGAACCGGGCGACGATCGTCGCGCGCGGACGGGCGGGGGCTTCGGTGGCGGACATCGCGCCGGATGGTAACACCGGCCACGGGCCGGTCCGCTGGATGGCCTAGCCCGTCCGGACGCGAGGCTCCTTCGTGGGATCAGCGGCCTATTTACGCTTCCAGAACATCAGTTCCCCCTCCTGCCGGTCGGGGATGAAGTGTGTCTCGAGGTACTGCCAGACCAGCGGCGCGCGGACGCGGTTGGGGACACCGTCCACCGCGTTCGCGTTGTCGTCCACCGGCACGAGCGCGGCGCGGATGCGCGGGTTGCGCTCGATCGCCGCGATGACCTCCCGCTGCCGCGCCTCCGACTCGTAGAACGCGACCTCCACTTGGCGGATGGGCATGTCGCGGTCGAGCAGGAAGTAGAGCAGGCCGCGGTTGGTGAAGTCGAAGAAGGTGGCGTCGGGGCCGAGGGCGTCGAGGTAGCGGCGCGCGTTGCGGACGTCGTCGGCGCTGGACTGGCGGAAGAAGGCGCCGGCGGCACGCGGGACGTCGGGGATCTCCACCCACTCCTTCTCCAGCGGCCCGTCGAAGCGGCGGAGCGAGGCGGCGATGGCGACGTGGTACGTCGGCTGGGCGATCATGATGAGCGCCGCGACGAAGAGCGGCGCCGCGGCGCGGAGCAGCGGCGAGCGGGCCCGGAAGAGCCGCCACGCG
>DATEOX010000247.1:0-6999 GCA_035273585.1 Thermoanaerobaculia bacterium | reverse complement strand
GCTTTTTTCTTCGCTGCCGTCCTTTCTCCTGCGGTTCTTCGTCTGTCATTGCAGCGGTGGTGTCGACCGAGAGCAAAGCGGCGACGATGATCATTCTGATATGCGCGGGTTGGGTACCGCATGAGCATGATCCGTCGGGAGCTGCCTCGGTCTTACACGCGTGAATCACGATCTGCTACCTCGTGTCAGGAATAGCTGCACTCGAGGGTTCTCCTTTCGAGTACCGGAGCTCTCGGTCGACAGCACCGCTGCACAGGGTCTGTCATGGATGAACGAGTTGACCCACCGCCCAGATGAAGCCCATCAACTCGCGAGCGACAGCGACCGCAGCGACGGTTGATCGCTTACAGCGGCTGGTCATCCGGTGGAACTTCCGATTCAGGCGCTGCCGGGGTACGAGCGGCTCCCCTTCTGCTACACTCCTCCCAAACCGCACGACTGCGGAGCAGGCGTGGGAGGGTGTGATGGGGGAGATCAGGCTGTTCCAGATCTGCTATGAGGGGGACCTCACGGTGGAGGTGTCGGAGGCGATGCGGCGGTTGGGGGCGGAGCCGAATTTCGATCAGAGCTGGCATGTGTGGTTGCCGGAGGGGCGGCATGCGGCGCTCCTCATCCGGTACCTGCGGGCGCACGTCGGGGAGGGGGGGCGGATGCTCGTCGCCTGCACGCAGTTCACCACGGCTCGCGACTTTCTCCTGGTGCGGCACAGCCTCACGCCCGGCGCCGATTACGCGGAGCTGCATGAGGCGCTGGCGCGGCTGGGGACCGTCGTGCCGCTGCCGTTCGAATCGATGTTCGTGGTGTTGACGGATGACAGGACCGACGTGCAGACGCTCGGCGCGGCGCTCTCCGAGCTCTGTCCGGACGACTCGCTGATGGTGACCGGCATCAGCCACAACTGGGCGTACTGCAACTCGGGGGTCAGTCTGATGGCTGTCGTGGCCGATGCGGTCTCGAAGCGGATGGACTTTCAGGTGTTTTAGAGAAAATGGAGTGACCCGCTCCGTGTGTACTTTTCCGTAGGTTTACGCGTACGCGGTTAAGTGCACGTGCAGAGCTACATACAGGAGGAACGGGTCATGGCAGATCTTACCAACTGGATGGGGATCGATGATCATGCGGACAATCTGACGATCGCGCAGCACGTGGGGATGCAGAAGCAGCCGGCGAAAGAGTGGGAGATCACGCCCACCGAGTCGGGACTTCGGTAGCTGGTGCGTTGGCTCAAAGATCTGCAGGGGCCGGTACGGGTTGTCTACGAAGCGGGACCGTGCGGATACGAGTTGTATCGGCTGCTGGTGAGCAAGGGCATCGAGTGCAACGTTGGGGCGCCGTCGCTTACCCCGCGTAAGCCGGGGGAGCGGATCAAACGAATCGGCGCGATGCACGGAAGCTGGCCGAGCTCTTTCGCGGCGGGGTGCTGACCATGATCGTGGTGCCGGATCGCCGTCGCGAGTCAGTCCGCGATCTGATGCGGGCTCGCGATGATGCGCGACGGAACCTGCTTGCTGCGCCTCATCGACTGAGCAAGTTCCTGCTGCGGCACGGCCTTCGATATCGCGAGGGAACGGCATGGCGGGTGCGTCACTGGCAGTGGATCCGGTCGATCAAGATGCCCGAGTCTTACGAGCAGATCGTGCTCACCGAATCGATTGCGGCGGTCGTTCAGTGACAGCTCGAGCTGAAGCGGTTCGATGACTTGGTCAGTGAAGTGGCCAAAGAAGCGGAATACGCACCGCTGGTCAAGCAGCTCACCGCGTTGCGGGGAATCGACACGCTATCGGCGATGACGATCCTGGCGGAGTTGGGCGACCTGCGCCGCTCCCCGTCAGCTCGGCACATGATGGCGGCCGTCGGTCTGGTGCCCAGCGAATACAGCACCGGCGACAAGACTCGGCGCTTCGGCATCACCAAGACCGGCAATGCTCACGTTCGTCACGTCGCGGTGCAGGCGGCCTGGCAATACCAGCACGCGCCACGCTCGGGTGCACGCCTGCAGAAACGGCGAAGCGAGCAGTCGAACGAAGTGCTCAGCATCGCTCGAACCAAAAGCAGCAGCTAAAGGAAAAACGGAGTTATCGCCTGTGGCACCGAACCGACTGATCGAGGGTCCCGGCTTCGAAAGGAGAACCCTCGACGCTGCCGGCTTCTGGCATCTGCAACATCGGATGATCCACGCGCTTAGACTGAGGAAGCTCCCGACGAATCATGGTCTTGCGGTATCCAACCCGCGCATATCAGGATGATCATCGTCGCCGCCGCCAAAACTCGGTCAGTCGCTTCGTTGCCACCGGCACCAAAGAATGTTCAAAGATCTTTCGTGGCAAGCTTGACCAGGTCACTCCATATCAGCCGACACCGGCGGACACGGTAGCGCCGACCAGTTCCGCGTTCTGAGCGAGGGCGGGCGCGAGCAGGAGCAGGGACGCGATGCGGCGGGCGGCATTCGAGAAGTGCACGGCCTCGTCGCGGCTGAGGGGGCGCTCGAGCGCGGACGCGTGGCGGGCGCGGATCCAGTCGCGCAGCTCGCCGCGGCGCCAGACGGCGAGCGGCACGTTCTTCCAGTAGGCCTTCTCGTTGAGGTGGACGTCGCAGGTCTGCTCGCCGAGGATCTCGAGCAGCTCCGAGACGCCGGTGCCGGTGGCGTCGGCGTAGTCGCCGAGAGCCAGGAGCTCGTCGTCGGCGTAGGGGCGGGCGACCACGCGCTCCGCGTCCTGCCAGAGGTCGTCGATCAGAAGCACCGAGCCGCGGAGCATGCGCGCCTCCTTGCCGACGCGCGTCGGGGCGCCGATGGCGCGCAGCTCGGGCTCCTGCGGGCGGGTGATGAGCGACTCGTCGGCGCTGAAGAGGCGGGCGACGCGATAGCCGAGGAGGGCGGAGATGCGCAGCCGGCCGCGGTCATCGGGAAGCGGGATGCGGTGCGCGTCGCGGGTGGCGGCGAGCCAGGCGACGACGTGGTGGAAGAGGTCCTCCTCGCCCCAGCCGTGGCGGAGGAGATAGTGGCGCGCCTCGCGGGTGATGTTCGGCGCGCGGGTGATCACTGACCGGCGCAGCGGCTCCGACCACTCGTGGTTGATCACCTGCGCGGCGATCATCCGCGCGTCGCCGGCGACCACGGCGCGGGAGAAGAACGGCGCGGCGGCCGTGGGGAGGGCGATCCATTCCGTGCCGGCGGCGGCGTGCTCCAGGTACGAGCGGCGCTCCGACTGCAGCGGATACGAGGCCGGATCGACGTGTACCCAGCGCATGTCGAACGGCGCGTGCTGGTAGGGGATGATGTTCGCCTCGCGGAAGCCGGTGCGGCGGGCGGGCGACTTCATCCGGCGGATGAGGCGCGGCCGGTCGACGTCCGCCACCGCCGCGGAATCGATGCGCAGCGCGGGAAAGGTAGTGGCGTAAATATCGGTGATCTTCATGGGACTCCGGGCGACGGCTGATCGGTCCGCGCGCGGGACGCGCGGAGTTGCGGATGGGGATCAGCCGCGGCGGGGAGGGTGGAAGACGCCGTGCGCGTCACGGACGCGGATGCCGTCCGCCGGCGCGGAGGCGCAGCGGTCGAGGGCGGGCGGCGGCGGGGCAACGTACGCCGCCGAAGTGACGGTGGCCAGGCCGAGCTCCTCGGCGTCACCGTCGGCGGCCAGGCAGACGAACGTCGCGAGCATCAGCAGCAACGCGATCGTTCCGGCCCGGCGCATGAGCCGATTCTAGCTCAGTGCACGTCGCCCATCATGTTTCGGATCGGCTTGATGAGCAGGAAGAGGACGAGGCCCGCGCCGATGGTGACGGCGGCGACCGCGCCGAGGATCGTGGTCAGCGGCAACTTGTCCATCTGCCCGGCGATGAAGCCGGCGGCGAGGTTGCCCAAGGCGAGGGAGAGGAACCAGATGCCCATCATGAAGCCGACGATGCGGGGCGGGGCGAGCTTCGTCACCACCGAGAGACCGACCGGGCTGAGGCAAAGCTCTCCCACGGTGTGCAGGAAATAGACGCCGACGAGCCACCAGACGCTCACCTTCACGCCCATCGTCTGCGCCATGCGCGCGGCGGGCATGAGGAGCATCATTCCGAGCCCGACGAAGACCAGGCCGATGGCGAACTTCGACGGACTGGAGGGCTCGTGGTCTCCCAGCTTCATCCAGAGCGCCGCGAAGACCGGGGCGAGGAGGATGATGAACAGCGACTGGACGGACTGGAGCTGCGGCGCCGAGACGTTGAGGCCGACGATGTGCAGGTTCGTGTAGCGCACGGCGAACAGGTTGAGGGTCGATCCCGCCTGTTCGAAGGCCATCCAGAAGAACATGGAGAAGAGGAAGAGGATGCCGATGACGGCGATGCGCTTCCAATCCTCGGGCGTGAACGGCACCTTCGGCGCGGCCGGCTCACGGTCGCGGACGCGTGAGGCGTCGGTGCGCGGCGCCTCGCGTCCGATGACGTACTTGCGGCCGAGGACGTATTGAATCAGGCCGAGCGTCATGCCCACGCCGGCGGCGCCGAAACCCCAGTGCCAGTTCGTCTTGGCCAGCTCGCCGCAGAGGATCGGGCCGAGGAAGCCGCCGAGGTTGATGCCCATGTAGAAGATGGAGAAGCCGGCGTCGCGGCGGTGATCCTCCTTCTCGTACAGCGTTCCGACCAGGGAGGAGACGTTGGGCTTCAGAAGGCTGGTACCGAGGACGATGAGCACCAGGCCGAGGAAGAACGTGGTGTGGGAGGGGAAGACCATGGAGTAATGGCCCATGGCGATGAGGATGCCGCCGAGGAGGACGGACCGGTAGAGGCCGAGCAGACGGTCGGCCACGAGGCCGCCGAAGATCGACAGCCCGTACACGCCGAAGGTGTAGAAGCCGTAGAGCGGGCCGGCTTTCGCGGTGCTGAAGCCGAGGCCGCCCGCCGCCACCGCCGCGGTCATGAAGGGCAGGAGCAGGGCCCGCATGCCGTAGTAGCTGAAGCGCTCGAACATCTCCGTGCCGAACAGCGTCGCGAGGCCGATCGGGTGGCCGAGGAAGGTTCTCTCGCGGGATCTGTCGGCCATGGCATTGCTCATGCGGTGCTCCTCCGTCCGGCGATGATCGTTCAATCGCCCGGCGAAATCCAGAGCGGTCGCGGCGTTGGCCCCGCGCTTCCGCCGTTCGCCCCCGCGGCCGCGAACATTTCGCGCCGCGGCTGAAGGTGCGGATCCTTCGCCGTCTGCGCGGCTCAGGATGACAGGCATCCCGTATCATGCGCCGCTCATGGAGCTCCAACATTCCGTCCCGCTCGCACCGCTGACCACCATCGGCATCGGCGGTCCGGCGCGGCTCTTCGTGCGCGCCTCGTCTGTCGATGAGCTGCGCGAGGCGCTCCGGTGGGCGGATGAGAACCAGCAGCGGGTGCTGATCCTCGCCGGCGGCAGCAACGTGCTCATCGATGACGACGGCTTCGACGGCCTGGTGGTGCACATCGACCTGCGCGGCATCACCGTGGAGAGCGAGGACGAGTACGCGACGGTGCGCGTCGCGGCGGGCGAGCCGTGGGACGCGTTCGTGGCCATGGCGGTGAAGAACGGCTGGGCGGGCATCGAGTGCCTGTCGGGCATCCCGGGATCGACCGGCGCGACGCCGATCCAGAACGTCGGCGCGTACGGGCAGGACGTGAGCGAGACGATCATCCGCGTCGAGGCGCTGGACCGCACCACCGGGCGGGTGCGCGACTTCACGAACTGGGACTGCCGCTTCGGCTACCGCTCCAGCCTCTTCAAGAACTTCGAGAAAGAGCGCTGGGTCGTCCTCTCCGTGATCTATCGGCTGAAGGTCGGCGGCAGCGCGGCGGTGCGCTATCCGGAGCTGCAGCGCTACCTCGATGAGCGCGGCGTCGCGGCCACGGATCTGCGCCAGGTGCGCGAGGCGGTCATCGCCATCCGCAAGCGCAAGGGGATGGTGCTCGACCCGGACGATCCCGACTCGCGCAGCGACGGCTCGTTCTTCATGAATCCGATCCTCAGCGCGGCTGATTACGAGGCGTTCGCCGCGCGCGCCGGCGAGGCGCCGCATTTCCCCGATGGTGCCGGTCAGGTGAAGCTCTCCGCGGCCTGGCTCATCGAGCACGCCGGCTTCACGAAGGGCTTCACGCACGGCAACGTCGGGCTGAGCTCGAAGCACACGCTGGCCATCGTGAACCGCGGCAACGGGACGGCGGGCGAGGTGCTGGAGCTGGTGCGGATGATTCAGGCGCGGGTGCGCGAGGCGTTCGGCGTGGAGATCCACCCCGAGCCGAACATCATCACTTCTTCTCGAACACCTTGATGATCGTCGCCAGGTCGACGGTCCGCTCCAGGTACTCCCAAACGGCCAGCACATCCTCCCGGTGGGGGATGTGCTCGGGCGCCCCCTCGGGGGCGAACTTGGCCCGGTTGTACCACTTGGTCGCCTCCTCCGGATGGGCGCGCAGCCGCTCGCGGGCATGCTGCACGAGCAGCACCTGCTCGGCCGGGATCTCGGGCTGGATGATCTTCACGGTCGGCTTCACGTTCCGGTCGTGCTCTTTCTCCAGCAGGCGGCGGCGCTTGCGCTCCAGCGAGTCGAGGTCGCGCCGGACGGCGCCGTCGTCGAGCAGCGATCGCAGCGCGGAGGCGAAATCGCCCGCCTCGTCGATGCGCAGCCCCGACTGATAGAGATACTTCCCCTCGCTGTTCGGCGTCTTGGACAGATGGCTCCAGACGAGCAGCGCCTGGACGGCGACCTGCACGCTGCCGCGGCGGAACCAGAGCCGCCCCTTCGTGCCGAGGCGGAGCGGCTGGGCATGCGCGACCTGCGCGCCGGCGTCGCCGAGGTTGAGCACGGTGATGCTCGCCGCGCCGAAACTGCCGTCGATCGGCTCGACGGCGATGTACCGCTCGGTCGTCCGCTGCTCCGCAATCTGCATGGTGGCTCCGCGCGTGTCATCCTGAGCTGCGCAGGCAGCGAAGGATCCGTACCGCAAGATCGCTACGGATCCTTCGCCGTCGGCGCGGCTCAGGATGACAAG
>DATEOX010000246.1:0-2197 GCA_035273585.1 Thermoanaerobaculia bacterium | reverse complement strand
CGGCGCCCGGCGCGAAGCCGTCGTTCGTGGTGGACAACCCGCCGCCCGCCGCCTCGCGCTCGACCGCGCAGGCCAGCGACTTCGGCTTCACGTTCGAGGAGGAGAAGCAGCCGGCGCAGGACGCCTCCCCCTTCTCCTTCGGCGGCGGCGGAGGCGACGCGCTCTCGAGCTTCAGCCCCACCGCTCCGGCATCCTTCTCCTTCGATGCCCCGGCCGCGCCGAGCTTCTCCTTCGACGCGCCGGCCTCGTCCGGCTTCGGCTTTGACACGCCGTCGGGGGAGAAGACGCCGGTCACCGGCGAGTTCGACTTTTCGACCGCGTCGATCGAGACCAGCGCCGAGGATCAGAAGAAGATCGAGCAGTACCTCGCGGACGGCGACCGGGCCATGGCCCGGGGCGACCATCAGGAAGCCATCGATCTCTGGTCGCGGGTCTTCCTGATCGACGTCACGAACGAGGTCGCCTCGGACCGGATCGAGAAGGCCAAGCTGCAGCGGCGGGAGATCGAGTCGAAGCTCGACGTCCTGATCGCCGCCGGCGCGACGGCGTTCGACCGCGGCGACCGGGAGGGGGCGCGGGCGAAGTTCGCCGAGGTGCTGCGCACCGATCCGCACAACATGGCGGCCCAGGACTACATGGACCGAATCGCGGAGCAGACGCCCGCCGCGCCGGGCGCGCCGGAACCGGCCTACACGGCCCCCCCCGCCGAGAAGTTCGACATCTTCGCCGATGAGCCGCCAACGGCCGGCGACACCCTCTTGCCGCCCGATCCGGGCGTCATCGCGCCGCCGGCGAAGTCGTCCGGCGCGCAGAAGGCCGCTCCCGCGCCGGTGAAGGCGAAGCCGAAGAAGGCCTCGCGCCCGATGCCGACCGGCGCCATCCTCACCGTCCTCCTGATCGCCCTCCTCGGGGCCGGCGGATGGTGGGCCTGGCAGCAGTTCGCCAACCGGCCGCCGGAGATCGACCCCGCCGCCACGCAGCAGATCTTCGCCAAGGCCAACAACCTGGCGGTCAAGGGCAAGTACGATCAGGCCATCGCCTTGCTGCAGGACGTCAAGGCGGAGGACCCGCAGCACGACCGCGCCCTGAACCTCATCGCCGACCTGCAGCGGAAGAAGTCGCAGGCGGCGGAGATGGTGGACGGCAAGCCGGCCGCGCAGTTCTATCAGGAGCAGGTCGACGCCGGCCGCGCGGCCTTCGAGGGGCACGATTACGTCGGCGCGAAGAAGGCCTTCGAGCAGGCGGAGCGGGTCAAGCCGATCCCCGCGGAGATGAAGCCGATGTTCGACGCGGCCGCGCTCCAGGTGGCCAAGCTCGACGCGGCCAAGGCGCTCTTCAACGAGCGCCGCTACACGGACGCCATCGCCAACCTCCAGCCGCTTCTCACCGCCGATCCATCGAACCAGAACGTCCAGCGGATGATCACCGATGCGCACTTCAACCTCGGCGCCGCAGCGCTGCAGGAGGAGAAGCTCCCCGAGGCGATGAAGGAGTTCGACGAGGTGCTGAAGGTCGACCCGAACGACGAGCTGGCCCGCCGTAGCCGGGAGCTGGCCGTGCGCTACAGCGCGCAGCCGAAAGACCTGCTGTACAAGATTTACGTAAAATATCTGCCATTGCGGCAGGTCGGCTGATCCGAATCGCCGGCCGGGAGGGTGTGATGCGTTTCGATGAGGTCGAGCTGGAAGCGGTCGTCGTCGCGGAGGTCCCCCCCACTCACACTGTTGCGCGCGCTCCGATCTTCAAACGCCTCCTGGCCCTGCTGACCGATCTCTCGCTCTTCGCCGCGCTGTCGCTGGCCCTCTACCCCCTCCTCCCGCCCGCCCTGCACTGGCCATCGGTCGCCGCCATGGCGGCGTTCATCATCGTCGTGTCGTACTACTACTTCGTCGGGACATGGCTGCTGTGGGGGAAGACCATCGGCGGCGCAATCTTCGACGTGCGCGTGGTCTCGGACGAGCGGGAGGCGATGCCTCTGCGCGGCGCGACGATGCGCTGGGCCGGCCTTTACGCCTCGCTGCTCACGGGCGGGCTGGGGTTTCTGTTCCGGTTGCCGGACCGGATGTCGCGCACGCATTGCGTGGCGTCGGCGTGAGGCGCGCGGGCGTCCCGCCCGCCCGCCCGCTAGGGCCGGCTCTCCCGCGCCGAATCCCGCCCCTCCTCCACCCACGCCAACCGTGTGAGCAGCGAGCCGAGG
>DATEOX010000245.1:0-6380 GCA_035273585.1 Thermoanaerobaculia bacterium | reverse complement strand
AGGAAGAGCAACTCCGGCTTCTCCTGCCGCATCAGCGCCGCGGCCTCGCGGCCGTTGCTGCACTCGGCCACCACATCGACATCCGGATGATCCTTCAGCAGCAGGCGGATGCGGGTGCGCGCGAGCGGCTCGTCATCGACGATCAAGGCACGGATCGGAGACATGGAAAAAATGGTAAGTCCGCGAGAGAGGAACGCCGGAAACAAACCGTGTCAGATCATCAACCGCGGCTCACGCCTTCCCAGATTTGGACGTTCCAGGAGGTCGGCAGTCAGCGCGTCCGCGGGGACGGGGCGGCTGAAATAGTAGCCTTGCGCCTCGTCGCAGTCGCGGCGCTGCAGGAAAGCCATCTGGTCTTCGGTCTCCACCCCTTCGGCCACGACGCGCAGCCCGAGAGCGCGGGCGATGCCGATCACGGCGCCGACGATGGCCGCGTCGCCGGCGCTCGTGTCGAGGTCGCGGATGAACGAGCGGTCGATCTTCACCGCGTTGATGGGGAAGCGCTTGAGGTAGTTGAGCGACGAATAGCCGGTGCCGAAATCGTCCATGGAGATGCCGACGCCGATGGCGCGCAGCGCGCGGAGGATCTCCACCGTCGCCTCGCCGTTCTGCATCGCCGTCGTCTCCGTGATCTCCAGCTCCAGCGCATCGGGCGCGAGATCGCTCTCCGCCAGCGCACGGCGGACCATCTCCACCAGGTCGTGCTGCTGGAACTGGCGCACCGAGAGGTTGACCGCTACGCGCATGTGCTCGACGCCGAGGTCGCGCCACTCCTTGGCCTGCTTGCAGGCCGTGCGCAGCACCCACTCGCCCAGCGGCCGGATCAGCCGCGTCTCCTCGGCCACGGGGATGAACGACGACGGGCCGACGATGCCCCGCTCGGGGTCGTTCCAGCGCACGAGTGCCTCCGCGCCGACGATGCGTCCCGTGACGAGGCTGATCTGCGGCTGGTAGTGCAAGAGGAGCTGGTCGTCGTGGATAGCCTTGCGCAGGCGCGTCTCGAGCGAGAGGCGCTCGTTCGCGCGGCGCTTCATGTCGTCCGTGCAGAGCTGGTAGTTGTTGCGGCCCGACTCCTTGGCGCGGTACATCGCGCTGTCCGCGTTGCGCAGCAGCGACTCGGCGTCGGTGCCGTCGACGGGGAAGAGGGCGATGCCGATGCTGGCCGTCACCTCGATGGGCATTGCGGCGATCCAGAGCGGCACTTCGACCGCCTCCAGGATCTTCTCCGCCACCTGCGCTGCATCCTCCGGATGGCGGAGCTCATTGAGGATGATGGTGAACTCGTCGCCGCCGAGGCGCGCGACGGTGTCGTCCTCGCGGACGCATTGCCGCAGGCGCTGGGACATCTCCAAAAGGAGCTCGTCGCCCGCGGTGTGGCCGAGGGTGTCGTTGATGGTCTTGAAATGGTCGAGATCGATGAACATCACGCCGGTGGCGCGGCCGGAGCGGCGGGCGCGGGTGAGGGCCTGGGTGAGCCGGTCGGTGAAGAGCTTGCGGTTCGGCAGGTGCGTCAGCACGTCGTGGTAGGCGTGGAACTCGATCTGTTCCTCGGCGCGCTTGCGGTCGCTGATGTCGACCACCGTGGCGTGGATGACGGCCGACTCGCGCTCGCCGACGAGGACGAGGTTCTGCAGGACCCAGACGTGCGTATCGTCCTTGCGCCGCAGCTCGATCTCCACGCCGTTGAGCATCGTCACGTCGTCGAGCATCTCGGCCAGCTCGTCTCGCTCGATGCGCCGCTCGTAGAGCTCGCCCATGTTCCGGCCCACGAGCTCCGCGCGGCGGTAGCCGAGCATGAGGGCGAAGGTCGTGTTGCAGTCGATGATCGTGCCGTCCGGCTTGGTGACGCAGACGCCGGCCGCGTTCTGCTCGAACAGCAGCCGGTAGCGCACTTCCGATTCGCGCAGCGCATCCTCGGCGGCGAAGCGCGCGGTGACGTCGCGGAAGCTCCAGACGCGGATCGTATCCACGCCTTCGATGCGCCGGCCGATGGAGTAGCGCTCGAAGCGGCGCCCGTCCTTGAACTCGATCAGGTCGAAGCTCTCCGCGTCGGGCTGCGCGCTCAGGCCGTCGATCGTGCGCCGGAAGTCGTCCGGACGGTGGAGCTGCTCGAGGACGGAGACGACGGCGGCCGCGTAGTCGCCGGTGGCCATGATCGATTTCGGGATGCGCCACATGTCGACGAAGCGCTGGTTGTAGGTGAGGATGCGGCCACCGTTGCCGGTGACGAGGATGCCGTCCGCGGTCGACTCCAGCGTCGACTCGAGCAGCGTCACGGCCTGGCGGATCTCGCGCTCGGCGCGCTTGCGGTCGCGGATGTCGCGGCCGATGATGACCGCGCCGGCCGACTCCCCCTGGTTGTAGACGGGGGCGATGGAGAGCGTGAGATCGACCGGGTCGCCGTCCTTGGCCTTGAACGCGTACTCGGCGTTACGGATCGACTTGCGCCGCAGCGTCTCGTTCATGTTGTCGGCCTGGGTGGCCATCAGCTCCTCGATGCGCTGCCCGAGGAAGTGGCGCGCGTCGAAGCCGAGGAGGTGCTCGGCCGTGGCGTTGACGAACTGGATGCGCCCATCGCGGTCGCAGACGAAGAGCGCGTCGGCCATCGTGTCGATGATCTCCTTCGCCGCGAGGAGGGGCGAGATCGGCACGAGGTCATAGCGGCGGACGGTGTGCGCGACCACGATGACGAAGCCGAGGAGGGCCACGTAGCCGAAGGGGTAGACGGCGATGCCGTACTTCGGCAGAAAGTCGACGCAGCCGAGGTAGGCCACGCCGAACGCGATGAGCAGCAGGCGGATGCGCTCCCGCTCGACGCCCTGCGCCTGGGGGTAGGCGCGGAGGAACTCGGCCAGCGCGGCGATCAGGTAGCCGAAGAAGAAGGTCAGGAAGAGGACGCCGGTGAGCACGGTGTAGCGCGGATAGAAGCCCCACCAGTACTGCTGCACGTCGCTGATGAGCGTCGGCGTGGCGACGCCGAGGATGACGAAGGCGACGCCGAGCAGCCATCCGGCGCTGACCGTGGTGCGCCGCTGCTGGGCGATGCGCAGCATCTCGACGGTGAACTGGTAGATGGCCGGGGCAATCAGCGGCACGCCGAGGTAAGCCATCCGGGCCCAGAAGAGCGCCACCCGTGCGTCGGTCGCGGAGTACATCAGGGTGAAGGCGAACATCCAGACCGAGGCGACGATCGTGACGCCCATCAGCGCGCCGCTCACGCGCGAGACGCGGCGCGCGAAGACGCTCGCCCCGAAGACGAGCATCAGGAGCATCGTCACCGCGACGGGGATCGAGTACGCCGACCAGGCGTATGCCTCAGCGCTGAAGACCGACATGGGAAGTTGCTTATTGTGAGGTACGCCAGGACGGATGTCGAGCGCGTCAGAGGAGCAGCAGCAGGCCGTAAAGGCCGAGAACGCCACCGATTACGATGCCCGCGATCCACCAGCCGCCGCGGAATCGGGGCGATCTCGTGAAGACGAACGCCGCGGTCGGCGTCTCCTTCACCGCGGCGCGGAGGACGTGCTCCCCCGCCGTTCGTACGAAGAACCGCCGCCGCGCGACGCCGCCCGCACTCATGCCGCGCTTAAGGATGCGATAGCCGGTGACCTCCGCGCCGGTCGCCGCTTCGTGCAGGGAGCATTGCAGCGGCGTGAGCGTCCACGGCGCGCCGTCCGTGTTGAGGACGTACGCGCCGGGCGCGTCGAAGCTGACCCTCTGTTCGGGAACGAACGGATGACGGCTGATGATCACCGCCGCGTTGAGGTGAACGAGAGCGATGATGCCGGCCATGACCAGGCCGCCGCCGATCATGATGGCCGCGAAGGCGAGGATCTGGTTCGTCTGCGACGTCTCGCCGCGGACGATGTACGTCGTGTTGCCGACGTCGATCGCCGTCACGTAGATCTGCCCTTCCGGGACGAGCTCCGCGTGGACGGTGATCGGCTTGCCGGTGACGGTCTCGCCGCGGCACTCGAACTTGCCCGCGCCCGCGGTCTCCGGGCACTCGAGCGTCCGCACCGCCTCGGTGATGCGCGGGGTGATGAACTCGCGGATGAGGTCCGCGCGGGAGACGGCGGCCTCGAGATCGCGGCCGGCGACGAGGATGGCGATTGCGAGGAGCGGGAGGTGTCGCATGGCGGAAAATGATCGCATGGCGGACGTGATCGTCGTCGGCGCGGGGGTGATCGGCTGCAGCGTTGCGTACCATCTCGCCGTGCGCGGCGTGCGCGACGTGCTCGTCCTCGACCGCGGCCCGGAGCCGGGCACCGGGAGCACGCCGCGCGCCACGGGCGGCTTCCGCGCGCAGTTCGGCAGCGCGATCAACGTGCGCCTCTCTTTGCTCGCGCGGGAGAAGCTGCTGCGCTTCCGCGAGGAGACGGGCGTCGATCCCGGCTTCGCCCAGCACGGGTACCTGTTCCTCGCGCGCAGCGACGCCGCTTTGCGCGAATTGGTCAAAGCGCAGGAGGTGCAGCACGCCTGCGGGCTGAGCGAGGCGCGGATGGTCTCCGCCGCCGAGGCGCGGGCGATCAATCCGGCCATCGGCGATGACGCCGTGGTGGGCGGCGCGTACTGCCCGACCGACGGTTTCATCCGGGCCATGCAGATCACCCGCGGCTACTACGAGGCCTCGCTTCGCCTCGGCGTGCGCTACGACTTCGGCGTGGAGGTGGAGACGCTGGCCCTCGACGCCGGCGCGGTGGTCGATGCCCGCGGCGCGTGGGCCGGCGCGCCGGTCGAGCCGGTGCGGCGCTGCGTCGCGCCGACCGTGCCGACGTCCGCGCTGCCGGAGTCGATGCCGATGACCATCTGGGCCGACGACGGCTACCACCTCCGGATGCGCGACGGCCGTGCGCTGCTCCTCCTCCCGGACGCTGCGTGTCTGGAGGACGGCTGGCTGGCTCGCGTCGCCGCCCTCACGCGCGAGCGCGTGCCGCCGTTGCGCGAGGTGCCCATCGATCGCGACGCGTGCTGGTCCGGCTTCTACGAGATGTCTCCCGACAAGCACGCGCTCCTCGGCCTCGTACACGGAAACGTGTACATCTGCAGCGGCTCCTCCGGTCACGGCGTGATGCACGCGCCGGCGCTGGGACAACTGCTCGCGGAGATCATCGTGGACGGCCGGGCGACGACCATCGATGCGCATCCGTTGCGCCCGTCGCGGTTCGCCGAGGGAGAGCCGGTGATGGGCAGCGCGTTGCTGTGATGGCGCGCGGGCGTCCCGCCCGCGCGCCCTACAGCAGGATCGAACAGCAGGTCACGCCACCCTCCGCCTTGGCCAGCTCCGTGGAGTCGACGGCCATCACGCTGGCCACTCGTTGCAGACGGTCCAACGTGCGCGGGTACTGCGCGGAACCGATGACGGTCGTCTCGATGAGCAGCGCATTGGCGGCGAACGGCTCGTCGGGATGGCAGGCGATCGTCCGCCAACCGCGGAACACCGACCGATCGACCCACTCGGGATTGATCACCAGCGAGTCGTCGGAGACGCGCGTGGCGGCGGTCTTCAGATGCAGCGCGCCGTGAAAGTCGACCGGCACGACCTCGTAGCCGTGCGGCTCGACGAAGCGCAGCACCTGGGCGATGCCCTCGTCGTTCGTCCGCTCCGAGCGGCCGATGTAGAGCGTGCGCCCGAGGAGGAGGACGTCGCCGCCGTCGATGGTGCCCGGGGCCTCGATGGCCACCAGCGGCCGCAGCTCCGCCAGCACCTCGGCCATCACCGCCGTCTCGCCGCGCCGCGACGGGGCGCCGGGGCGGGTGATGATGGCCAGCTCGGGGAGCACGATGGCCGTGTCCTCCACGAAGACGCAGTCGGGATACGCGGCGTCGCCCGGCAGCATGCGCACTTCGACGTCCAGCGCGCGCAGCGCCTCGCAGTAGTCCTCGTGCTGCGCGACGGCGCGCGGGTAGTCGATCGGCGTCCGCTCCAGGTGGGTCAGCTCCGCCCGGGCGATGGAAGGGCTCACTTCACGGGTGATTGCGATCATGCACAGCCTCGATGAGCTCGGCGGCGATGCGGCCGGCGTGCGCCGTCAGCCCGTGATCGCCGTCCGGTATTTCGATGAACTCCGAGCCGGGCGCCACGCCCTGCGCGCTCCAGCGTTGCCAGACCGAGTCCACATCCGCGAAGGCCACCGTCTGGTCGTTGCGCCCCATGATGATGACCGTCCGTACCGGCGGCGCCTCCGCCTCCGGCTCGATGGCCACGATCTGGTCGAAGAAGCGGCGGTGGATCACCGCGTCGGCGTTGCGCGCGTAGTTGAACACGGTCAGCGTGTCGCCCTCCGGCAGGCGCGGTTGCCAGCGCCGGGCCACGCCGAACGCCGGCGCGATGAGCACCAGCGGCACGCGCAGGCCGCGCGCCACGAGGGTGAGCGCGA
>DATEOX010000244.1:0-10122 GCA_035273585.1 Thermoanaerobaculia bacterium | reverse complement strand
GCTCGAACGTGTTCACGTCCTGTAGCGGCGTGCCGTCCGGCAGCGTGTGCCAGCCCATGTCCAGCAGCGCCGCGGCGAGGTACTCGGTCAGCGCGTAGCCCTGGTTGAACGTGCGGGCCTTCTTGATCTTCTCCACCAGCTCCTGCGGCATCGGCTCGCCGGTCTGGTAGTGCTTCGCGTAATTGGCGAACACCTTCGCGTCCAGGGCCCAGTGCTCGTTGAACTGCGACGGGAACTCCACGAAGTCGCGCGGGACGTTCGTACCGCCGGTGGTCGGGTACTGATTGTTCGAGAACATGCCGTGCAGCGCGTGGCCGAACTCGTGGAAGATCGTGTTCACGTCATCGAAGCTGAGCAGTGCCGGCTGGCCGGCGGCCGGCTTCTGGAAGTTCGTCACGTTGAAGACGACCGGCTTGGTGCCCATCAGCTTCGACTGATCGACGAAGCTGTCCATCCACGCGCCGCCGCTCTTGTTCGGCCGGGCGAAGTAATCGCCGTAGTAGAGCGCGAGCGACTTGCCGTCCGCATCGAAGACTTCCCACACCCGGACGTCGGGGTTGTAGACCGGGATGTCCTTGCGCGGCTTGAACGTGATGCCGTAGAGCTGGTTTGCGGCGTAGAAGACGCCGTCCTGCAGCACGCGGTCGAGGGCGAAGTAGGGCTTCACCTGCGCCTCGTCGAGGTCGTACTCGGCCTTGCGCACCTTCTCCGCGTAGTAGTCCCAGTCCCACGGGGCGAGCTTGAAGTTGCCCCCCTCGGCGTCGATGAGCTTCTGCATCTTCGCCGCTTCCTCCTTCGCCTTCGCGGTGGAGGCCGGCACGAGGTCGGTCATCAGCTTGATGGCCGTCTCCGGCGTCTTCGCCATCTGGTCGTCGAGGACGTACGCGGCGTAGGTGGGGAAGCCGAGGAGCTTCGCCTTCTGCGCGCGGAGCTGGGCGAGGCGAGTGACGATGGCCTTCGTGTCGTTCTCGCCGCCGTGATTGCCGCGCTGCACGGAGGCGTTGAAGAGGCGCTCGCGCACGGAGCGGTTCTGCAGCGACTGGAGCAGCGGCTGCTGGGTCGTGTTGCGCAGGCGGAGGAGGTACTTGCCGGCGGGGAGCTTGCGCTCCTTGGCCGCCTCGGCCGCGGCCTCGATCTCCGCGTCGGTCAGGCCAGCGAGATCCGCCTTGCTGTCGATGACGACCGCCGAGGCGTCGGTGTCGCCGAGGACCTTCTTGCGGAAGTCGGTGGTGAGCTTCGACTCCTCTTCATTGAGCTTCTTGAGCGTGGTCTTGTCCGCCTCGCCGAGCAGCGCGCCGGCGCGGACGAAGTTGCGGTAGTAGCGCTCGACGAGGTACTTCGAGTCGGCGTCCAGGCCGAGGGTGTCGCGCGCGTCGTAGATCTTCCTGACCCGGGCGAAGAGCTTCGGGTTGAGGGCGATGGCATCCTGATGGGCGGCCAGCTTCGGCGCCATCTCCCCTTCGATCTTCTGCAGCGTGTCGTTGGTGTTGGACTGGGTGAGGTTGAAGAAGACCTTCGCCGTCCGGGTGAGGAGCTGGCCCGACTTCTCCAGCGGGACGATGGTGTTCTCGAACGTCGGGGCGGCCGGGTTGTTGGCGATCTTCGCCACCTCGGCCAGGTTGTCTTTCATCCCCTTCTCGAGCGCCGGCTTGTAGTCGCTGTTCTTGATCTTGTTGAACGGCGGAGCCTGGTAAGGAAGCGCGCTCTTCGCGTAGAAGGGATTCGATGTTGCCGGCTTCGCGTAAGCCGTTGCGGTAAGGCATACCGCGAGAGCGAGGAAGGTCACATTTCTTTTCATGCGGGAGGTAAAAGGCCCCACGTTTCGCGGATATGCCCGCACCCGTCACGAAACGGGAACGCCGTTCGCCCCTTTTGCGCGCGGCGTGCGGCCCGCCTCTCGCTATGATCCGCAGCCATGCGTCGCCTCCTCCTCGTGCTGCTCCTCATCGCCTCGTCAGCCACGGCCGCCGTCGATCCCGCCCAGTTTCAGGACCTGCGCTGGCGGCTCATCGGGCCGTTCCGCGGCGGGCGGGTACTGGCCGTGAGCGGCGTCCCGGGCGAGCCGGAGCATTTCTACTTCGGCAGCGTGAACGGCGGTGTATGGGAGACGCGCGACGCGGGGCGCACCTGGCAGCCGATCTTCGACTCGCAGCCGATCGGCAGCATCGGCGCGCTGGCCATCGCGCCGTCGAGCCCGCGCGTGATCTATGTCGGCAGCGGCGAGGCCGACATGCGCTCGGACATCGCCCAGGGCAACGGGATGTACAAGTCGCTCGACGGCGGCAAGACGTGGATGCGCATCGGCCTGGAGGACTCACAGCAGATCGGCCGCGTGCTCGTCCATCCGGCTGACGCCGACCTCGTCTACGTCGCGGCCCTCGGCCACCCGTACGGCCCCAACGCGGAGCGCGGCCTCTTCCGCTCGAAGGACGGCGGCAAGTCGTGGCAGCGCATCCTCAGCCGCAACGACGCCGACACCGGCGCGATCGATGTCGTGATGGAGCCCGGCAACCCGCGGGTGCTCTACGCCGCGCTGTGGCAGACCCGGCGAACGCCGTGGAGCGTCTACCCGCCGTCGAACGGGCCGGGCAGCGGTCTCTTCAAGTCGACAGACGGCGGCGATCACTGGACGGAGCTGCGCGGCAACGGACTGCCGGAGAAGCCGGGCCGCATCGGACTGGCCATCGCGCGGACGAAGCCGCAGCGCGTCTACGCCATCATCGATGCGAAGGAAGGCGGCATGTACCGCTCCGACGACGGCGGCGCGACCTGGACGCACATCAGTTCCGATACGCGCATCTGGAGCCGCGGCTGGTACTTTGGCGGTATCGCCGTCGAGCCCGACGACCCGGACGTCGTCTGGTCCTGCAACGTGAACCTCTACCGCTCATCGGACGCAGGGAAGACGTGGGTGCCGACGAAGGGGGCGCCGGGCGGCGACGACTATCACGAGCTCTGGATCGATCCGCAGCAGCCGCGTCGGCGCATTCTCGGCGTCGACCAGGGCGCGGTCGTGTCGGTGAACGGCGGCCGCACCTGGAGCTCCTGGTACAACCAGCCGACCGGCCAGTTCTACCACGTCATCACCGACAACCGCTTCCCGTACTGGGTCTACGGATCGCAGCAGGACTCCGGCGCGGCGGGCATCCCGAGCCGGACGACGAACATCGACGGCATCACGATGTCGCAGTTCCGGGAGACGACCGCGGGCGGCGAGAGCGACAACGTGGTGCCCGACCCGAAGGACCCGGACACGATCTACGGCGGCCGCGTCGACCGGCTCGACGTCCGCACCGGCCAGACGCAATCCGTCGATCCGACGCTGGCCTATCCGTACAACGACCGCCGCACCTGGACGCTGCCGTTGGTCTTCTCCATCCGCGACCCGCGCGTCCTCTACTTCGCCAACCAGCGCGTCTTCCGCACGGAGGACGGCGGCAAGCATTGGACGGTGATCAGCGACGACCTCACGCGCGAAGACCCCGGCGCGCCGCCGAACCTCGATCCGGTGACTGCGGCGGTGCGGGCGGTGCAAGGGAAGCGGATGGGCGTCGTCTATGCGATCGCGCCCTCGCGCACCGCCGATCGCGATCTCTGGGTCGGCACGGACGACGGCCTGATCTGGCGCACGCGCGACGAAGGCGCGCATTGGGAGAACATCACCCCCGCCGGCCTCGGCGCGTGGTCGAAGGTGGGCATCATCGACACGTCGCATTTCGACAGCGAGACCGCCTACGCGGCCATCGATCGCCACCGCCTCGACGACTTCCGCCCCTACGTCTACCGCACCCACGACGGCGGCAAGACGTGGAAGCTGATCGCCGACGGCCTGCCGGCGTTCGTCAACACCGTGCGCGAGGACCCGGTGCGCCGCGGCCTGCTCTACGCCGCGACGGAGACAGGTGTGTCCGTGTCATTCGACGACGGCGACCACTGGCAGCCGCTGCAGCTCAACCTGCCGGTGACGTCGGTACGCGACATCGACGTGCACGACAAAGATGTGGTGATCGGCACCCACGGCCGCTCGTTCTGGGTCCTCGATGACGTGACGCCGCTTCGCCAGGCCGTTCCGTCGCTGCCGTTTCTGTATCAGCCCGCGATTGCGTACCGCGAGCGCCCCGCCGGCTTCACCGGCACGCCGATGCCCAAAGACGAGCCGCTCGCCCCCAACCCGCCCCTCGGCGCGTACATCGACTACGTCCTGGGCGGTTCTGCTTCCGCCGTGAAGCTCGATATCTTCGATGCCGCCGGTTCGCTCGTGCGCAGCTACAGCAGGGCGGACGTCCCCTCGCCCGCCGACCCGGCCAAGCTGCGTACCGCGCCGGAGTGGTACGTCACGCCGTCGTCGCTGACGACGACGCCGGGCATGCATCGCTTCGTCTGGCCGCTGCGCTACGCCGCGCCCGCCGCGCTCGTCGACGGCGACGCCGCGTACTCGGAGGGTGTCTGGGCGCCTCCCGGTTCGTACACGCTTGTGCTGACGGTCGATGGCAAGCGCCTCGAGCAGCCGCTGACCGTCGCGCCCGATCCGCGCATCACGCTGCCGCCGTCCGCGTATGCCGAGCAGTTCGCGCTGGCGCGGGAGGTCGAGGCGCTCCGCGCGCGTGTCGTGGCCGCCCTCGATGCGGCGAAGAAGACCGCCGGTGCAACGGAGATCATCGGCGGAGACCCGAGCGCGTGGTGGGTGATTCCGACGTCGCCGTCGACGCTCCGCTACCTCGACAATGCGCTGGAGAAGCTGCAGGCCGCCGTCGACGGCGCAGATGTCGCCCCGACGGCCGACGCGCGCGCCTCGTGGGCGAAGCTGAAGCCGATGGCCGAAGAAGTGCTCGCAAAGTGGGAGGCGATGAAGATCATGCGATGAAGTGCACCGACCGAACTTCGACCGTCGCCTCGCCTTGACCGGGGCGGTGCGTGCTGATGCTGCCGAATTCGAGCACCACGCCGGCGATGACGCGCAGGTCTACTTTTCGGGGACCGAAGTCATAGTTGCCGTCCGATCCGAACAGCCACCATTCGTCCGGATCCGGCACAAGCGGCACGGTCAGCAGCCTCCACTCGGCGGTCACGTCGTCGAGGAGCGTGTATTCGCCGCGATGCCCGTAGGCCCAATGTTGGTACCAGCCGTTCACGATGCGCACGGCGACCCCAACGATCGTCAGCGAGTCCGGCGAATTATCGTCTGGCGAGATGCGCGCTTCGAAGGCGAGCGTCGTTTTGCGGCCGACTTTCACGGCGCGCTCGCCTATCGGGCGCAGTGTGATGTTCGACGGCCAACTGCTCCCTTTGTTGTCGAACTTGATGATGAGATGCGGTGGATCGCTCAGTTCCACCGATGCGTTGATCGAACATCCGCGGTAGACGTCCGCCCAGAGATGCGATACGGGATTGGGATTGCCATGGCGCCGGCCGTCCACCCGAAAGTCCTGGAAGACATCGCTCGACTGCAGTTCCGTGCGCAGGCCGCTGAATGTGTAGAGCGGCACATGTCCGAGCTCGGTGTGCATCCAGTTCTCGTTGCCGGCAGCCTTGGCCGGCAACGACGTCGTCGTTTCCGGATGCACGAGTTCGCCCATCACCTGCAGGATGTCCCTGTGAAGCTGGCCTTTAAAGGCGTCCGCACTCTCCACCCGTCCCCACAGCGCTTCGCGTTCCAGGGATAGTTTGAAGTCGACGAGCTGCTTGAACTGGTCGACGCCCTCTTTGCCGTCCGGATAGAACGGCTCCACTTTGGAGTACAGCATGATGCGCGGACGTCCCGTCTGCTGCCAGGCCGCATGAGCGAGGCGCAACTCGTGCTCGGTGCCACTTGCCGCGTCGGCGGTGGGCGTTCCGAACCGCTTCCAAAAGATCCCGATCAGAATGTCGCATGTGTCGAAGCGCAGCGAATCGTCGATAACCCCGGGGATACCGCGGCGGTGGAATTGGGGGGCGACGTCCGTTTCCCATTCCTGGTATATGAGCTGGCACCCGAACGTCGGCGCGATATCCCGATTCAGTTCCTCCACCACCTCGCGGATCAATTGTCGCTCGGCGCGGACGTCGCTAGGCGAGACGCCCACCACGCGTAGCTGTGTCACACCTCGGCTCATCGTCGATATGGGAGTGACCGGCAGATGACTTTCCCTACCGCGTCGTTCCTCAATCCTCACGGTGGTGACACAAACCGTGCGCCGCGCCCGGCGTACCGTGAGCGCATGCTCATCGCACTGCTTCTCGCGCTATCCGCCCACTCGCAGCAGGTCGTCGATACGAACCGCGAGCTGATCGACGCGCTCGCGCGCGGCGACAAGGCGGTCGTCGAGCGGGTCTACGCCGACCGGTTCGTCCGGGTCAGCACCTCCGGCGAGCTGCTCACGCGCGCGCAGCTTCTCGCCGCGGTCAAACCGCCCGCCGCCGGCGACACGCTGGCCTTCGACATGGAGGAGGTGCAGGTCTTCGACTACGGCGAGGCCGCGGTGCTGACCTACGTCTCGGTCAAGCGGGCCACGACGGGCGGCGTCGCATCGGAGACGCGCTACCGCGTGACCGACACGTTCGTGCGCAAGGGCGGGCGGTGGGTGAAGGCCGCATCGGCCGGGACGCCCATCCCGGCACTGGAGCGCGGGCGTCCCGCCCGCTGACCGCGCGCCCTACGCCGTCTTCCCCACGAAGCCCTGCGCCACCGGCACGCGGCGGCCCGCGAGCAGCGACGCCACCTCCATCGCCGCGGAGGGCTCCAGCTCGGCGAGGGGGCGGAGGTAGTCGCCTTCCATGACCGAGAGCGGGTGGCCATCGCGCCAGGCGATGCGGTTCGAGGCGACGGCGCGGACGCGCTCGCCGCCGCCGACGATGCCGATGAGGTTCAGCGGGTCGGCGGCGCTGATCACCAGCACCTTGCCGTCAGGCGCGGTGCGGCGGACCTCGCGCAGCTTCTCCACCGCCTCCGGCAGCGCGAACTGCTCGCCGGACATGCCGCTGACGAAGCGGCCGCCGCGGATCTCGCCGCGCGCCTCGAGGCGGCGGTAGATGCGGGCCAGCTCGCGCCACGTCGCGGCGTTCGGCTCCCGGACGAGCAGGCGCCGGAAGACGACGCCGTAGCGGCGCAGCAGTGCGTGCGCCTGCGCCTCGACCGCCTCCTCGCGCGTCACCTCCGCGCCGCCAAGGACCGACCAGCGGCCGGCGAGGCGGTTGCTGTTCGAGGCGCCGACGAGCGCGCGCAAGCCGGCGAAGCCGTCGGACGTCACGAGGCCGGCCGCGACGAGCTCGGCCAGCGAGGCCTCGTCGCCGATGTCGCGGGAGAACGACGCGCCGCGCTGGCGGAGCGTCTCGAGCACGGCGCGCGCGGTGTCGCCGAGGACTGTTTCGGACTCGCCGCGGAGCGTCTGCCAGGCGACGGCGTTCTCGCGGAGGAAGAGGGCGATGGGCGTCGCGGCGATCACCGTCGACGGCGCGGATGAAAGGCGCGCCCAGCCGACGTCGCCGCCGAGGCAGAGCGTGTCGAGGAGTGCCGGCTCGTAGCGGTCCATGCGGGCGGGGAGGATGGAGCGTTCCCACGCCGCGGCCGCGACCTCGAAGCCGTCGAGCTGCCCGAGGATCGCATGCAGGCCGTCCACGCCGGAGAGCCGCGCGCTCGGCGCGACGTGCTGCCAGGCAAAGAGGAAGCGACTAAAGTCCGCGGCCGTGACCGGCTCAATCTCCGCGCGCAGGCGGGTCAGCGTGTAGCGGTGGATGCGCGCCAGCAGGCGCCGGTCGCACCACTCCGCGCGGTTCGTCTCCTCGAACGAGCCGCGCAGCACCACGCCTTCCGATTCGAGCGTGAGCAGCGCCGTCTCGACCTCGCCGATCTCGATGGCCAGCGACGAGGCGATCGCCGCGGCGGTCGTGGGACCGAGGATGGACATCCGGCCGCGGACGAGCTCCACGAGCGCCTGCTCGCGCGTCCAGGCCCGGGCGGCGCGGGAGGGCGGGGCCTGCAGCGCCGTATCGACGGCGCGGATGGCGAAGAGCTCGGGGAGGCGCTCCGCGGCGATCCAGACGTTCATCACCAGCCCCGCGCGGCGGGACTTTACCAGTGTGTCGAAGAGCGCGGCATCGATATCCGCGGCATCATCAATAGTCAGGAAGCCGGCCGTCAGCAGCACATCATGCAGCTCGTCGGCGTCGCGCGGGTCGGGGCGCTCCTCGTCGCGCACGCGGTCGATGGCCGCCGCGTCGAGGGCGCCCATCGCGTCGCCGGTGCGGCGGGTGTAGACGGCCTGCGTGCGGCGCTCCTCGAGTGGGGCATCATCGAGAAAGGCGTACGGCTTCGCGTTCAGGATCTCGTGCGAGAGCGGCGACGGCTCGGGCGTGTCGCGCGCCACGAGCCGCAGCTCGCCGGCGTGGATCTGCGTCAGCACGCGCGAGAGGCCTTCGAAATCCATCGCCTCTTCCAGGCAGTCGCGCACCACCTGGTTGACCAGCGGATGATCGGGGAGCTGGCGGTCGCCGGCGATGTTCTCGAAGCAGGCGGCGGCATCGGGAAAGACGGCAGCCATCAGGTCGTCGGCCATCGTCCGCTGCAGTTGCGGAGGGACTTTCTTGCCGCTCCGGTTGCGCGGCACGGCCAGCGAGATCGTCGTGTTCCAGCGCCAGCGCGTCTGGAACACCGGCGCGTCGAGGAAGGCCTGCACCAGGATGTCCTTCGCCGTGGCCGGATGGAGGTAGCGGAAGACGTCCGCCAGCGGGAAGGAGTGCTGCGGGCCGAGCGAGAGCAGCACCGCATCCTCGGTCGCCGCGGCCTGCAGCTCGAAGTTGAACTGGCGGCAGAAGCGCTTGCGCAGGGCCAGGCCCCAGGCGCGGTTCACGCGGCTGCCGAATGGCGCGTGCAACACGAGCTGCATGCCGCCCGACTCGTCGAAGAAGCGCTCCAGGACGAGCGTCTCCTGCGTCGGCAAAACACCGAGAATCCGCCGCGACTCGGCCAGGTAGCCGACCAGCTCGCGCGCCGCCTCGATCGGGATGCCGCTCTCCGCGGCGAGCCAGGCGACCGCCGCTTCCTCATCATCGAGACGCTGTTCTATGTCCGCGCGCAGCGAGCTGACGGCCCGCGAGAGCTCGTCGCTGCGGGCCGGCGCCTCGCCGAACCAGAACGGGATGGTCGGCGGCGCCCCTTTCGCGTCCAGCACGCGCACCGTGCCGGCGACGACCTGCGTGATCTGCCAGGAGGTGTTGCCGAGCTGGAAGATGTCGCCGGCCATGCTCTCGATGGCGAAGTCCTCGTTGAGCGTGCCGACGAACGTCTCGTCCGGCTCGAGGATGACGCGGTAGTCGGCCACTTCCGGGATCGCGCCCCCGGAGGTGATGGCCAGCAGGCGCGAGCCGCGCCGCCCGCGCACCATGCCGTTCACCTCGTCGCGATGCGTCAGCGCTCCCCGTCTGCCCCGCTTCGTGGCGAACCCCTCGGACGTCATCCGCACGACGGCATCAAAGTCCTCGCGCTTCAGCGAGCGATACGGTTGCGCCCTCTGCACGACATCGAACAACTCCGCCTCGGCGTAGTCGTCGCACGCCGCCTCGGCCACGACCTGCTGCGCGAGCACGTCCAGCGGCGCGTCCTGCACGACGATCCGGTCCAGCTCCCCCTGCCGCACGGCCCGGAAGAGCGCTGCGCACTCGAACATGTCGTCGCGCGACATCGGGAAGAGCCGCCCTTTCGGCAGGCCGGAGACCGTGTGTCCCGAGCGGCCGACGCGCTGCAGGAACGTGGCGATGCGGTGCGGCGAGCCGAGCTGGCAGACGAGGTCGACGTGGCCGATGTCGATGCCCAGCTCCAGCGACGCGGTGGCGACGAGCGCCTTGAGCTGGCCGTGTTTGAGGCGCGACTCGGCGTCGTGGCGCGCTTCCTTGGAGAGGCTGCCGTGATGCGCGGTGACCGCTTCCTCGCCGAGGCGGTCGGCGAGGTGGCGCGCTACGCGCTCGGCCATGCGGCGCGTGTTGACGAATACGAGGGTCGTCCGGTGAGCGCCGATCAGCGCAGTGAGCCGGTCGTAATACTCCTCCCACACCTCGTGAGCCATGACCGCCTCGAGCGGCGAGCGCGGGATCTCCATCCCAAGGTCCATGGCCCGGCGGTGGCCTTCATTGATGATGGCGCACGGCGCG
>DATEOX010000243.1:0-7729 GCA_035273585.1 Thermoanaerobaculia bacterium | reverse complement strand
CGCGGAGCAGGTTCTGCGCTCCGTCGACGGCGTCCATCACCCACAGGACGTAGCGGAAGTCTACGTGGATCGACCGGGTCAGCTCGGGGTTGAACAGAAAGTCCGAGCCGAGGGCCTCGTAGTTTCCGTCGAAGAGGAGGCCGACCAGCTCGCCCTTGGCGTTGAGCGTCGGGGAGCCGGAGTTGCCGCCGGTCGTGTCCACCGTCGAGAGGAAGTTCACCGGCACGTCGCCCAGCTCCGGATCGACGTAGCCCGCGGTCTTCTTCGCCCGGGCCGCGGCGAGAAGATTGCGCGGGCTGTTGAACTCGCCCGAGCCGGTGTCCTTCTTCACCACGCCGGATAGAGTCGTCTGCGGGGTGTAGCGGACGCCGTCGCGCGGGGTGTAGCCCTCCACGTTGCCGAACGTGATGCGCAGCGTGGAGTTGGCGTCGGGGTAGAGCCGGCCGCCGGTCATCTCCCGCAGCGCCTCGAGGTAGAGCGGGCGGACGCGGGACATGGCGCCGCCGATGCGGTCGTCGCGCTCCTCGTTCGCCATCGTGAGCTGCACCAGCGGCGCGGCGAGATCGAGCATGCCGTCGCCGCGCGCCTTCAACTGCTCGGTGGTCTGGCCGTACATCGCCCGGCGCGTATCGGCATCGTCGACCTTCGTCGTGGCGTAGATGCGGTCGAGAAAGGCATCGACGTCCTTGCCGACCAGCGCGTCGAGAGCAGCGATGCGCTGATTGGCCGGCAGCTTCGAGGCCTCGACGAGGAAGAAGCGGAGCGCGGCGCGGTCGCTGGCGCGGTCCATGGTCCGCTGCGCGCGGGTGGACGTCTGCAGCAGCTCATCGAAGTTGCGCTCGCGGTAGTCGGTCGGGCGGTCGATGTCCGCCTTCGATTTCTCCACCGCGTTGCGCCACACCTTCTGCGCCTGGGTGAGCATCGGCGAGCTGCGGGCGAGCCAGGTCAGGAGCAGGTCGCGCTCGCGCGTGGCGTACTGCTCGGCGCGCAGCGCGCGCATCTTCTCCAGCACGCCGGCGTACTTGGGATGCGTGGTGATGAACGCCGTCAGCTCGGCCTCGCGCTTCTGCCGCTGCTCGACGATGTCGCCGCGCTGCAGCGTCTCCAGCGTGCCGGTGTAGTTCTTCAGGGTGTTGTCGTTCGAGCGGATGCGGGACGCGTTGCGGATCTGGATCTCCCGGCTGTCCTTGCCGGTCTCGTTCAGGATGCGATTCAGCTCCGTCGCATAGCGGATGACCGCCGGGTACCGGAAGTCGCGCGCGTTCCGCACCTCGGCCTCGGTGTAGTAGCGGAACGTCCGGCCGGGGTAGCCGGCCACGAGCACGAAGTCGCCCTCGTCGAGGTCGCCGGTCGCGACCTTCAGCCAGTGCGTGGGATGGAACGGGACGTTCTTCGCGCTGTAGGCGGCCGGCTTGCCGTCCGGCCCGACGTAGGCGCGGAGGAAGGCGAAATCGCCCGTGTGCCGCGGCCACATCCAGTTGTCCGTCTCGCCGCCGAAGACGCCGACGCCGCTGGCTGGCGCGTAGACCAGTCGGACGTCGCGGATCTCCATCTGCGTGACCCGCAGGTACTGCGAGCCCTCGAAGAACGAGGCCACGCGGGCGTTGACGCCGGCCTGCTTCTCGATCTCGTCGACCAGCGCCTTCTCCCGCCGCTCGATCTCATTCTCCCGCTCGACGTCCGACAGCTTCGCGCCGAGGTTGCCGGTGACGCGGTCCGTGACGTCCTCGATGTTCGTCGTCACCCAGATGCGCGCCGTCGGCGCCGCGCGCAGCTCCTCCTCGCGCGTCTTGGCCAGGAAGCCGGCGGTCAGGTAGTCATGCTCCGGCGAGGAGTTGAACTGGATCGACCCCTCGGCGCAGTGATGGTTGGTCACGGCCAGCCCGTCCGGCGACACGAAGGACGCCGTGCAGCCGCCGAGGGAGATGACGGCGCCCATCGGGTCGCCGGTGAGGTCGGCCAGGCGGGCCGGATCGAGTTTCATCCCCGCCTTGCGGAGCTCGGGGGCGAGCTGCGGGATCTGCTGCGGCATCCACATCCCCTCGCCGGCGCGGAGGGTGGAGGCGGCGAGGAGGCATGCAACAATTAAGAAGGTTCGTTTCATACGGACGCCCCCAACGCCGCCAAAGGTCCGAGCGATTCCGCAAATGCCCACGAGTGTGATGTTTCACCCGCTGCCGCCCGCGCGCCACTTCGTCAACCGCGAGGCGGAGCTGGCGGCGATGCGCCGCTTCTGGGCGACGCGCACGCCGTCGGCGCTTGCGATCGTGGGCATCGGCGGGATGGGCAAGACGGCGCTCCTAGCTCGCTTCGTGGAGGAACTGCAGCGGGGCGAAGAGCCGCCGGACGCGCTCCTCGCCTGGAGTTCCGATGAGGAGCCGGACGTCGATCGGTTCGTCCACGAGGCGGCAACTGCGATGGGCGTGTCTCGCGGCGATCTCGTCGCCACACTTGCGCGCCGGGGCCACTCATTGATCGTCCTCGACGGGGCGGCGGGCACATCGAAGGCGTTCGCCAAGCTTCTAGCCGACATCGCCGACACCAAGGGAGCCGTACAGGCGCTCGTTACCACGCGACGCTCCGCGACCGCACTCTGGACGCAAAAGCTCGTGCTCACCGGACTGTCGCACGAAGCGTCGGTAGCGCTCCTCGACCGCGCCGGCGTGCCGGCATCACAGCGACCTGCGGCAGTTCAATATGGCGGCCACCCTCTCTCGCTGCAGTTGCTCACGGCGTATGCGGCTCATGGCGGCACGATTCCGGTGCCTCTGCAGTTGCCCGTCGACCGCCCGCCCGCGATGTCGCTGACGTTTGTCCTCGAGCGCCTGAACGCGGAGCTGACATCCGATGAACGAGAACTGTTGCGGCGCATCGCTCTCCTGCGGAACGGGGCGCGCATGATTGACTTCGTCGCCACCTACCCGCCCGGCGCCGCCTTTGACGTCGCGACTGCGTTCGACCGTCTGGTCTCGTATGGCTTGGCGCGACGATCTCCGGACGGCGTCGTGAGCGTTCATCCGCTCGTCCGCAGCTACGCGCTCCAGACCTGGGGTGGCGATGTCGATCCCTCCTTCGTCCTCGACCTCCTTGGGCGCGGCGAGCCTCGATTGCCTGAAGAAAAGGCGGAGCTCATCACGGAGATGCTGCACAACATCAGCGACAGGCGTTCGCTCAGCCGTAGCCAGATCGCGCGGCTGGCGGCGCAACTCCCTCCCGATGATTCGCGCAGCGCCCGCGCGTACTCGGTGCTATTACAGTCGGCCTTGAAACTCATGCCTGGAGACGTGAAACGGCGCGCTTTCATCTCGTACCTCCACGAAGATGCGGAAGTCGTCGCCCGTCTGCGCCGCGATCTCGAACAGGAAGGCATCGACGTCTGGCAGGACATCGACCGCACCGGCGCGGGCAAACGCTGGAAGGACGAGATCCGCAACGCGATCCGGGAGGGCGACGCGTTCATCGCCTGCTTCAGCCCGGCCTATGCCGCGCGCCAGCGGACGCACATGAACGAGGAGCTGCTGATCGCCATCGAGGAGCTGCGCCAACGCAAGCGTTCCGTCGCCTGGTTCATCTCCGTCATCGTCGGCGTCTGCGAGATTCCGGAGCATTCCATCGGTGTCGGCGAGACCTTGCGTGATCTGCAATGGGTCGACCTCCACGCCGACTGGGCGGGCGGCGTGCAGCGCGTGGCGCGCGCCATTCTCGAGCCCTGCTAAAATCCGCCCCCATGGGCTTCTTCGACAACCTCAAGAACCAGTTCGTCTCGCAGTGGATCGAGATCATCGAGTGGCTCGACCAGACGAACGACACGCTCGTCTACCGCTTCCCCGTCTACAACCAGGAAATCAAGATGGGGGCGCAGCTCATCGTGCGCGAGAACCAGGTGGCGCTCTTCATCAACGAAGGGCGAGCGGCCGACCTCTTCCCGCCGGGGCGCTACGAGCTGACCACCGAGAACATGCCCATCCTGACCACGCTGCGGGGGTGGAAGTACGGCTTCCAGTCGCCCTTCAAGGCCGAGGTCTACTTCTTCAACACGAGGCTCTTTACCGACCTCAAGTGGGGAACGCAGAACCCGGTGATGATGCGCGACGCGGAGTTCGGGATGATCCGCGTGCGGGCCTTCGGTACCTACGCCATGCGCATCAACAGCGCGAAGACGTTCTTCGAGACGGTGGTCGGCACGCAGGGCCTCACCACTACGGAAGACATCCTCGGGCAGCTCCGCTCCACGATCCTCTCCCGCCTTTCCGATGCCCTCGCCGAGGCGAAGATCCCGGCGCTCGACCTGGCGTCGAATTACGACGAGCTCTCCGCCGTGGCGAGGAAGAAGCTCAGCGATGACTTCGAGGGCTACGGCATCGACCTGGCCCGCTTTTACATCGAGAACATCTCCCTGCCGGAGGAAGTGGAGGCGGCCATCGATCAACGCACGCGCCTCGGCGTCCTGGGCGATCGCCTCGGCGAGTACGCGCAGATGCAGGCCGCCGATTCGATCAAAGTCGCGGCCGCGAATCCGGGCGGCCTGGCCGGCGCCGGCGCAGGTCTCGGCGCGGGCGTGGCCATCGGCAACATGATGGGCAACGCGTTTCAACAGCAGCCCACGGGCGGCGCCCCTCCTCCGCCCCCGGGAGCCCCCGCTGCCGCCCGATGGTCGCTGGCCATCGACGGCAAGACGTACGGCCCGTACACCGACGACGCGCTCCGCACCATGCTCCGCAACGGACAGGTCGATCCTTCGACGCCGGCCTGGCGCCCGGGCGCGGGCGGCTGGGCGCCGCTCAACACGTACGCCGAGCTCGAGGCGGGCGCCGTCCCGCCGCCGCCTCCGCCCCCGCCGGTGAAATGAGCGCGAACGCAACCGCCGCGAAGGTCCGCAAGTTTCCATGCGAGGGATGCGGCGCCGACATCCGCTGGGATCCGTCCGCCTCGGCGCTGAAGTGCCCGTACTGCGGCGTCGTCAAGCAGATCGCCCCCGCGACCGCCGACGGCGTGAGGGAGAAGCCGATCGAGGCCGCCTTGCGCGCGCCGCGCGACCTCGGGTGGGGCGCCGAGCGGAAGGTCATCGCCTGCAAACGCTGCGGCGCGCACACGACGCTGGAACCGCATGTCGCCGCCGGCGCGTGCGTCTTCTGCGGCACGGCGGCGGTCGTCGAGGCGCCGGCCAATCAGAACATCGTCCGCCCCGAGGGGCTCCTGCCGTTCAAGATCAACCGCGACGGCGCCGTCGCGTCGTTTCAGAAGTGGGTCGCCGGCCTCTCGTTCCGACCGAACGATCTGAAATCCACCTCGCGCCTGACGAACATGCGCGGCGCGTACATCCCGTTCTGGACCTTCGACGCCGCGACGAGCTCGCACTGGACGGCCGAGGCCGGCTATCACTACTACGAGACGGAGTGGGTGACGGAGAACGGACGGCGCGTGTCGAAGCAGGTGCAGCGGACGCGGTGGGAGTACGCGTCGGGGTGGCTGGACATGTTCTTCGATGACGTGCCGGTGCCGGCCTCGCACGGCATCCCGCCGCCGCTGGCGAAGGACATCGAGCCGTTCCCGACCGAGGGGCTGATCGTGTACGACCCGCGGTACCTGTCGGGCTTCATGGCCGAGGAGAACGCCATCGACCTGCCCCAGGCGCTGGAGACGGCGAAGGAGCGGATGCGCGGCGAGATCCGCACGGCCTGCGTCCGGGACATCCCCGGCGACACCTACCGCAACCTCGACGTCGACACGTCGTTCTCGGCCGTGGCGTACAAAAACGCGCTGCTCCCGATCTGGGTCTGCGCCTACGAGTACGGCGGCAAGCCCTACCGCTTCCTGGTCAACGGCGTGACCGGCAAGACCGCCGGCACCGCCCCGCTGTCGTGGACGAAGATCACGCTGCTGATCCTGTTCATCTTCGCGCTGGTGATGACGTACGTGGTGATGAAGCAGCCGTGAGCCGAAAGAGCCTTCTCCCCGCGCGGCGGGGAGAAGGTGCCCGAAGGGCGGATGAGGGGTGCACCTATTCTGCGGCGGCCCCTCACCCGGCGCTTCGCGCCACCCTCTCCCCGCTCGCGCGGGGCGAGGGTGCTTGTGGCCGAGGTATCCTCGGAGGGCGATGGTCTCGCGGTTGCGGATGCATGCGCGGGAGATGCGGAAGCATCCGACGCGTGGCGAGGATCGGCTTTGGCATCTGCTGCGGGATCGGCGGTTCTCGGGGGTTCAAGTTCAGGCGGCAGCATCCGATCGGGCGCTACATCGTCGATTTCTATTGCGTGGAGCTGAAGCTGGCCATCGAAGTGGATGGCAAGCATCACGAGGCGTCGTGGATGATCGACTATGAGAATGCGCGGGTGGCGTACTTGACGCGCAAGGGCGTCGAGCTTCTGCGCGTTCCGAACGAGTTGCTGCGCACGCATCCGCAAGTTGTCGCGGATCAGATCGAGTGGGCCGTCGCGCGCAGGGGCCCCTCACCCGGCCTTCGGCCACCCTCTCCCCGCTGAGGGCGGGGAGAGGGGTCTTGTGGCTACTCCACCCTCAGCGCCGGGCTGATCTCCGAGGTCTCTTCGCTGAGGAGGTACTCGTCGTATTGCTCGACTTTCAGCCAGCGGATGCCGATGGCCGTCACGTTCGTGCCGCGGAGGTCGCGGGTGACGGTCAGGCGGAACTTCTTGTTCTGCACGAACGCCGAGCCGAGGAACTCGTGGGCCTGAGGGCGGGCGGCGTCGTCGGCGTAGAGCTCCACGCGGAGGCGGCGGATGAAGGGCGGATCGGTCTCCGTCCGGCTGTTCATCTCGCCCTCAATGACGGTTCGGGTTCCATCCCAGCGGGCGGAGGTGATCACCGGGTGGTTCGGCACGCGCTCGCGGTCGTCCTCGACGTTCGGCGTGTCGAGGTCGATGCCCGAGTCGATGCCGAGCTGGCCGTTGCCATAGATGGCGTTGACCGAGGCCAGCATGCGCCGGACGTTCGGGTGCATGGCGATGCCGAAGTCGACGTTGTAGGCGATGTCGTTGTTGAAGAAGAAGGCCCAGTCCGCCTGATCGGCCAGGAAGACGCCGCTGGCGCCGTTCGGCACCGGCGTCACGCCGTTCGCGCCGACGCCGATGGCGTTGCGCGTGATCTGCGGCCGCTCCATGCGCGAGAGGGTGATGCCGCTGCGGCGGTTGCCGCTGACGACGTTATGGTCGATGAAGAGCTGCTGCTTGCCGATGGCCTCGATGCCGCGCGTGTTCGGCGCCGCCTCCAGGCCGTTGGGCAGCGTGCCGATGAAGCTGTTCTCGATGCGGTGAATGCCGCCCAACAGGAACACTCCCGCGTCCGGGAAGTTCCCGATGGCCAGGCCGCTGATGCCGCCCCCGTTGCCGCCGGAGAACCCCAGCCCGTGCCCGAACTTCAGCAGCGAGCCGTCGAGCATCACCTGCGGGTTGACCCGGTGCCCTTGCGGCTGCTCGCCCGCCGGCCCGACGAGCATCACGGCCACGTTGATGAACGGCAGCGGGCTCTGGGGCCGGATGAAGAACCAGCCGCGCTGGCGCTGCTCCTCGGGGAGGCGGAAGGTCACCCGGCAGTTGTTGCCGCAGGTGGCGTTCGCGTCGAAGATCGCCTGGCGCAGCGTGCCGTTGCCGGCGTCCGCCGTCGAGGAGACGACGAACAGGTGGTAGAACAGCCACTGGGCGAGGAACTTGTCGTCGTTCTCCGGATGCAGGTCGACCTCGGCCGCCGAGATCCGGGCGTTGATCGTCAGGAA
>DATEOX010000242.1:0-7245 GCA_035273585.1 Thermoanaerobaculia bacterium | reverse complement strand
TGCCGTCCTCGCGCAAGATGATCTTCGGCGTCGACAAGCGGAACGGCTACGTGCGTACCGTCCGCTCCCACGTCACCTTCCTCCCGCCGCACCGCTACTACCGGCTGCCGTTCGACAAGCGGGAAGGGTCGGCCCAGCTCGACGGGCTCATCCGCATCGAGACTGCCGACCAGGTGCCGGTGACCATCACCTACCGGCTGCGCTTCGGCCTCTCCGGCCAGCGGCTGGCGGACGTCCGGAAGCTGGTGAACGACGGCTGGAGCGCCTGGATCCGGGCCCGCGTCAGCGAGGCCGTGCAGAGCGTGACGCGGCAGGTGCCGATCGAGGACCTGCTCACTCCCACCTCGCAGTTCAATCTTCAGCGGCGGGAGATCCTCCGTCGCGTGGTGGCCCAGCACCTGGGCCGCAGCGGCCTGAACGTCACGGCTTTCGAGATCGCCCGGCTGGAAGCCGACCGCGAGGCGCTGCTCAAGGTGAAGCGGACGGAGCTCCGCCGCGAGGCGCGCGGCGTCGCCGGACGGGTGGTCATTTTCGGCCTCGACGGCGCCGACTGGGACCTGCTCTCCGAGCTGGCCGATGACGAGCGCATCCCGAACATCAAGGCGCTGGCGCGGTCCGGCGCGACCGGCTCGATGCAGACCATCCAGCCGACCGTCTCGCCGATGGTCTGGACGACGGTCGCCACCGGCCTCTCCCCCGACCGCCACGGCGTGATCGATTTCGTCGACCAGCTCCGCAACGCGCCGGCCGACGCCTACTCGCGCCGCGGCCCGGCACTGTGGGACATCTCCGAGGCGTTCGGCCGTCATGCGATGGTCGTCAATTGGTGGACGGCCTGGCCGCCGACCTCGCCCGGCACGGCGGTGTTCGACGCGCCGGTGGAGCCGCTGACGGGCGCCGCCTATCCGGACGCCGTCGCGAAGCGGGTGCCGCAACTCGCCATGCCGGTGCAGACGGTCGGCTATCCGCAGGTTCGGCGCTTCCTGAACGTCAGCGACGTGGAGTACGACCGCGCGGTGTCGTCGGGCAATCCCGCCGATCCGATCAACGTCTTCCGCACCGTGCTGGCCAAGACGTGGACCGATCACCGCGTAGCGCTGAACATCTATCAGCAACAGCAGCCGCTGGTGACGATGGTGCACTTCGACGGCACCGACGTGGTGAACCATCTCTTCGGCCCCTACCACCCGCCGTACCGGGAAGGGATCAGCGACGAGGGCTACCGCCGCTACTGGCCCGCGGTGGCGAATTACTACTCCGAGGTCGACCGCCTGATCGGCGAGTGGATGAGCATCCTGCCTGCCGACACGACGGTGATGATCCTCTCCGCGCACGGTTTCAAGTGGGGAAAGAACCGGCCCCGAGGCATCCCGAACGGGCGCGCCGCGCTCTCCGATCATCGCAACCCCGGCGTGTTCATCGCGTACGGCAACCACGTCGCGCCCTCGCGCGGCGGCCACGCGATCTCGATCTACGACGTCGCGCCCACCGTCCTGGCCATCCTCGGATTGCCGAAGTCCGCCGAGATGCCCGGCCAGACGGCGACCTGGATGTTCAAGGACATCACGGCCGTGGAGTCGGTGCGCGTGGTCAGCTACGCGGAGTTCATGAACGACCGCCCGATGCCGCTCGAGGCGCGCCACGACATGAACGCCTACCGCGCCGAGCTGCAGGCCATCGGCCATCTCAGCGATCCGTCCCGCAACCTGACGCCCATCTTCGAGGACGAGGATGTGCCGTCGCAGACGGCCTCGCAGAAGCCGATCTCCGCCGAGCAGTGGGGCCAGTACGCCTACTTCAACAATCTCGGTATCGAGCTGCAGAAGCAGAAGAAATACAAGGAGGCGACGGAAGCCTTCGACCACGCCATCGAGCTGAACCCCGGACGCCCGACGCCGTTCCTCAACTACGCGATCCTCCTCTTCGACCACGGCAACTACACGGACGCCGACGAGCTGCTCCTGCGCGCCGTGCAGCACGGCCTGCCCAACGCCGAGCAATACTTCGTCGACATGGCCGCGCTGTACCGCACGAAGAACGCCCCGAGCCGCGCGATCGCCCTGCTCTACAAGGCGCGCAACGTCTTCCCCCAGTCGTACCTGATCACCGCCAACCTCGGCGCCAACCTGATCGCCAGCGAGCGCTACACGGAAGGCGTCCCCGAGCTCGAGCGCGCCCTCGGCATGCAGCCGTCGTCCACCCTCGTCCTCAACGACCTCGGGACGTTCTACGCGAAGAAGAACGACTACGCCCGTGCGCTGGATTACTGGAACCGCTCCCTGGCCATCAACCCCCGCCAGCCGCAGATTCGCCAGGCGAGCGAGGCGGCGCGGTCGCGGTTGTAAGCGCGGCAGCCGGCGCGGCGCATCCGCGCCGTGCGGCTGAGCGCGAGTCACGGAACAGCCGCTGTATCGTCGTGAGCGCTCGCGCCCGTTTCTGGCGGATAGCTCAGAATGCTGAACGCTGCGACGCGAATTGATGATCTGCTCGTGCCACCGAGCAACAGGCTCGAAAAGCTGAAAGCGATCGCGCCGGACATTCGACGGTCCGCATCGACAAAGCCGGCAGCAGCGCGACATCGCCTCTCCGCGATGCGCAGGTAGCGTCGATTGACATCCCCCCGCCCCTCCGCTAACCTTTCATCACGCTACTGAGACTCAGTCTCAGCGTGCGAGCTCGAGACGCAGAGACCGAGAGAGAACACGCACATGCCGGCCGTCGAACGAGAAGTGGGGCGATTCCGCGACTTCCTGGCCCTCCAGGGCCAGAAGCTGACCAACGAGCGGGCGGCGCTCGTGCGGGAGATCTTTGCCACCCACTACCACTTCGAGGCGGACGAGTTGCTCTTCAAGATGAAGGAGAAGAGCCTGAAGATCTCGCGGGCCACGATTTATCGGACCCTCGAGCTGCTGGTGAAGTCTGGCATGGTCCGGCGCGTCCACTTGGGCGAGGACCACTACCACTACGAGCACGTCACCGGGAACTCGCACCACGATCACCTGATCTGCACCACGTGCGGCAACGTGATCGAGTTCCACGACGAGCCGCTCGAGCAGCGCCAGCGCGAGATCTGCGAGCGCAAGAAATTCACCCCCACCTTCCACAACCTCCAGATCCTCGGCGTGTGCGACGCCTGCCGCCGCCGGGGAGAACATCCCAATGCACCCGACCGCGTCCAGATGATCGGACTGCCCGCACTCCATCTCCGAAAGTAGGAATCCCCCGAAATGTTCAACGCGCTGATCATCGTGTTCCGCGAAGGCTTCGAAGCCTTCCTCACCGTCGCCATCATCCTGGCCTACCTGCGCAAGACCGGCCGCGACTGGCTCCGCCCGGCCGTCTACGCCGGCATCGTCACCTCCGTCGGCGCGAGCTTCGCCCTCGGCTGGAAGCTGCAGAGCGTCAATCAGCCGCTGTGGGAAGGCGTCCTGGGCGTCATCGCGGCGGTGCTCGTCGCCTCGTTCGTCATCCACATGTGGCGCGTCGCGCCGCGCATGAAGAAAGACATGGAGACGCGCCTCGACCGCTACACCTCGCCCGCCTCGCGCTTCATGGCCGTCGCCGGCGTCTTCCTCTTCACGCTGCTGATGGTCACGCGCGAGGGGATGGAGACCGCGCTGATGCTGATTCAGGTGCGCGAGACGCATTTCGTGATCGGCTCCCTGCTCGGTATCCTCGCCGCAGCCATGCTCTCCTGGGCCTGGGCTCACTACGGCCATCGCATCGACATCAGGCGCTTCTTCCAGGTCACCGGGCTGTTCCTCCTCCTCTTCACCGTGCAGATCCTCTTCTACGCGGTGCATGAGTTCTCGGAGGCGGAGCTGCTGCCGAACAGCGAGGCCATCCACTTGGCCACCGAGCCCTACTCGCCGGTCGGGCTGTACGGGAAGTGGTTCTCCGTCGTGATGGTCGGCGGCTGCGCGGTGTGGCTGCTGGCGATGACGATGAAGGACCGGATGGCCCGCGCGCGGACGGTGACGCCGGTCAGCTCGCGGCGAGCCGCGTAAGCAGCCGGTTCAGACGCGCGACCGTCCGCTCGCGGCCGAGCGCCACCGCCACGTCGAAGATCGGCGGCGACGCCCCCCGCCCGGTGAGCGCCAGCCGCAGCGGGTGGATCAGCTTCCCCGCGCTCACGCCTCGCGACTCGGCGAGCGCGCGCAGCGCCTGCTCCGTCGTCGTCACGTCGAACGGCTCGGCGGCGGCGAGCGCTTCGCGCAACTCGGCGAGGCGCAGCGCGAGGTCGTCGCCTTTGAGATGCTTCTTCGAGGCCTCGGCGTCGTACTCGATCTCCTCGTCCTCGATGAGGAACGGCAGCATCGCGTCCGCGACCTCGGCAAGTGTCCGCCCCCGGCCTTTCGTCATCTCGATGATCGGCCGCAGCTCGTCGAGCGGGTGCGCGCGGTCGCCCAGGAACGGGACGAGGTGCGGGTAGACCTCGTCTGCGGACATCCGGGCCAGGTACTGGCCGTTCATCCAGAGCAGCTTCTCCTGGTCGAAGATGGCCGGCGCCTTGTTGACGTCCGACAGGTCGAACCACTGCGCGGCTTCGTCGGGCGTGAAGAGCTCGCGGTCGCCGCCGGGCGACCAGCCGAGGAGCGTGAGGAAGTTGAAGAGCGCCTGCGGCACGATGCCCAGGTCGCGGTACTCCTCGGCGGACGTCGCGCCGGTGCGCTTGCTCAAACGCTTCTTGTCGCTACCGAGGATGAGCGGGAGGTGGGCGAACGCCGGCGCCTCGTGACCGAAAGCGCGGAAGAGGAGGATGTGCTTCGGCGTGTTGGAGAGGTGGTCGTCGCCGCGCGCGACGTGGGTGATCTCCATGTCGATGTCGTCCACGACGACGGAGAGATGGTAGGTCGGATAGCCGTCCGAGCGGAGGAGGACGAAGTCGTCGATCAGCTCTCCCTCGAAATGGACGTCGCCGCGGATGAGATCGTGGAAGTTGATCGGCCCGGACGCCACCTTCATCCGGATCACGTGCGGCTCGTCGCTGATCTGCGCCGTGCCGGACTCCGCGAGCACGCGGCATTTGCCCGAGTATTTGTACGGCTTCCCCGCCACCTCGGCCGCGCTGCGGTCGGCCTCCAGCTCCTCCACCGTGCAGTAGCAGCGGTAGGCCTTCCCCTGCGCGACGAGCTCCTGCGCGCGATGGCGATAGCGGTCGAGGCGGTCGCTCTGGTAGACCGGACCCTCGTCCCAGCCGATGCCGAGCCACTGCAGGGAGCTGACGATCTGCTCCGCGTGATGCTGGCGCGAGCGCTCCACGTCCGTGTCCTCGATCCGCAGCAACATCGTGCCGCCGTGACGCCGCGCGTGGAGGAGGTTGAAGATCGCGGTGCGGGCGCCGCCGACGTGCAGGAAACCGGTGGGGGACGGGGCGAAACGGAGCTTCATCGGCGGCGGAGTGTAACATCCGTCAAATGCAGCGGCAGGCCGGCTTCTCGCTCATCGAAGTGCTCGCCGCGATCCTCGTCCTGACCGTCGTCATCCTGACCACCATCGCTGTCTTCACCGAGCGCCAGAACCGCCTGCGCACGGCGAACGAGACCGTGCTCACCTACCAGGCGCTGTCAAACGAGGCGGAGGTGCGCCGCCGCGGCGCCTTCGCCTCGCTGGAGAGCGGCTCGCCGACGTTCATCACCGATACGAACCTTCTCGCGCCGCTCGGGCCGTTCACCACCGCGGTCACGGTGGATACCAAGAGTCCCGTGCGCAAGGACGTGACGCTCTCCATCCGCTGGCGCAACGGACAGCGCAACGCGTCGCTGGTGCTCATCCGCACAGATACCGGAGGATCGAACCTTTGGTGACCCGCGAGCGCGGCTACACGATGCTGGAGATCGTGGTGGCCATGGCCATCTTCGGCATCTTCCTCTTCATGATCATCGTCATGACCGCGGAGATGGACGCGAACCGGAAGCGCAACCCGGTGAACTTCATGGCTCACCCGCAGATCGCGGCCGTGATGTCGCGGCTGCGGCGCGACGTGGAGGACTCGGACAAGTATCCGGATGAGACCGACCGCTACACCCAGGGCTCGAAGACGCTGCTCGTCGACGTGCTGGCCGAGGACGGATCGATCGAGCACATCGTGTGGGACTTCTCGAAGCCAGGCGAGGCGCATCGCCTCACGTTCCGCGTCGGCGCGCAGGTTTCGCAGTGGGACGCGTACGGCCTGCCGGACTTCGAGGCGGAGGTCGACTCGTACGAGATCGGCGGGCAATACGCGACGCGCATCAAGGCCACGAACCGGAGAGGGCAGCTTGCGATCGATCAGCTCTTCACGCCTCGCAAGCATTGAGCGGCAGCGCGGCTTCGCGCTCATCTCGGCGCTCGTCCTGGCCTTCCTCTATTTCGGGCTGATGCAGCTCCTGCTCATCGACTCCTCCCGCTCCCTGCACGAGGCGCAGCGCTTCCGGGCGCGCATCGTGGCCAAGACGCTGGCGGAGAACGGCGCCGAGCTGGCGGCGATCAACATGGTCAAGCAGCAGTCGGGAGCGGGATCGGTGAATGACGCGCAGGGCTCGGCGAGCGGCACGCGGACGACGGACGGCGCGGGGACGTTCACGATCACCAGCGACAGCGTGACGGCGGGCGTGCTGACGCAGCGCGCGTGGGTGATTCTGGTGGGACGTGTGGACAGCGATGGCGCGACCGTCCACATCGAGCGGTCGCGCCACTCGCAGTAAGCCGGCACGGCGGCTGCGCTGGTTGGCCAAGCCTCAGCCAACGTCCGCGCCTGGACGTCCTGCCGTGCCGCGCTGCCGGGCTACACCACGCGGCGCTTGCGCATCAGGCCGGCGCCGATGGCCAGGGCGGCGAGACCGCCGAGGACCATGCCGGGGTTCTTGCGCGCGACGTCGCGGGCCTTGCCCATGTTCATGTTGCCGAGAGAGCCGAGCGAACCGGTGTCGATGCCGAGCCGGCCGAGCATGCCGCCCAGGCCGGAGGTCTGGGGCTTCTCGGAGACCGGGGTCGCATCCGGGGCGCTATACGGGTGGAACTGACTGGTCGGATTGAGGTTATCAACCATCATCTCCTCCTTTTGACAGTTATTACTAGTGCGAGGCGGATGCCACTTTCGGCGGTATATACTTCACCGATCATGGGCGGAAATCCACGAGAGCACGTCAGGGACAAGGGTTTCTGGGACGGCGGCACGCCGGGGCACGGGAGCAACGATCAGTCCGCCGGGCGGCCGAGCGGCTTTCCCGGACACCGTGCACCGAAGCGGGTGGGCGTCGCGAC
>DATEOX010000241.1:0-20681 GCA_035273585.1 Thermoanaerobaculia bacterium | reverse complement strand
TGATCTCCTCGGCCGCCGACTCGCCGCTGATTTCGCCCAGGCGGCGGTAGCTCTCGAACTGCGCCTCGTCGTACCACTGGTCGGCGGTCGTCTGCTGGGGGAAGGCGGAGTTCTCGAAGCCGTACTGGCGGACGTCGACCGTCAGCTCGGCGTCGAGAGCGAGGTTCGGCTTGACCACCACGATCTTGCCGACGCGCTCCTCCTCCGGCAGCCCCAGGCTGTCCGCATGCGCCTTGGCGTAATGGATCTCTCCCACGATGAAGTGCACGGAGAACTCCGGATAGAACTTCTGCAGGTCGAGCTTGATCTCCGTGCCGAAGTCGATGCGCACCTTGCGGATCAGATCGCCGAGGTCCGTGAAGCAGGGCGTCGGATCGGCGCCGCAGTCGGCGAAGAGGATGTAGCGGCAGCCGCGCTCGATCAGCGAGTAGACGCCGGTGTTGTCGAAGTGGCCGCCGTCCGTCAGGTAGCAGAAGGGGAGGAGGTCCGTCGTCTGGGAGAGCAGCTCCTGGAACGTGTAGACCGGCCAGAGCCGCGCCGCGCCGCTGCGCCAGTACGACTTGTTCGGCGTCGGCGACCAGAACCCAAGGCGGACGTTGAAGAGCGTGAGGAGCATCGCCAGTGCCGCGGACGGCGTCTGCGCTCCCATGTTCGGACTCGCCGCGGCGCCGGAGACCGACACCGCCGTCCCGAGCGAGAGCGTGCCGCACATGTACTGATCGGTCGGCCGGTAGCCGGTGCGCAGCGAGCCGCAGTAGAGCTTCGACATCACGAAGTAGTCCGATGAGCGCTGCGCGGTGGCCAGGTCGTGGCCGCCGACGAGGTTCAGGGTGGTGTTGATGAGGTGATACGGCGCGCCCTGCCTGCAGTTCGAGAGCGACCGCAGCGGGACGTCGTCGCCCGGCACCGCATCGGTGATCTCCGCCTCATGGGCCTGACCGCGGGCGAGGTTCGAGGCGCCCATGTAGGCTCGCACGAGGCGCGACTTGTAGAAGCCATGGATGGTCAGCGCGTTCGGATCGGCCATCCAGCCGAGGGAGAGGATCCAGCCGAGGACCGTGGCGATCACGCCGATCATGGCCAGCGCGCGCAGCGAGTGCGGCAGCGGCAGGCAGGCGGCGATGGCCATCAGGCCGAAGATGGAGAAGCCGATGGCCATCAGCGCGTAGGAGCGGACGTTCTCCCCCTCGCCCCAGATCAGCTCGAAGAGGAAGAGGGTGATGGAGAGGCCGAAGCCGATCATCACCAGGCGGGGGAGCGTCCCGATGTCGAGCTGCTCGGAGGGATGCAGCCAGCGCTCCGCCGCCCACGCCGCGGCGATCGCCACGACCGCGGAGACGACCACCGCGGCGATGCTCCGCCGTCCGCGCAGCCCGCGCGCGCCCATGGCCAGGAGGAGGAAGACGCCGCAGCCGGCCGTGATGCTGATCAGATGGTCGCGCCACGTCTGCTCGGGCAGGAGCTGCACGCCGAGAGCGATGAGCAGCCAGACCACGACCAAGCCGAGCATCTGCAGGCGCGAGGGCGGCCGGAACTCGTAGAGGGCGAAGGAGAGGAAGAGGAAACCGGAGAGGATCGCGCCGAGGCCGAGGGCCTGGATGTCGCCGGTGCGGTCGTAGACGGTGGTGTAGAGGCGGTGGCCGATCCAGGCCAGCACCAGCCCGAGCACGAAGAGGAGGGCGACGGGGATGACGGCGAAGATCAACCTGTTGACCAGCGACGGCTTGGCGTCGTGGCGCTTGTCGTCGCCGCCGGTGGGGGAGCCCTTGATGGCCGTGTACGCCGCGCCGGCGAGCGTGGCCAGGATGCCGCCCCAGCCGCCCGCCCGGACCACGGCGGCCATCGCGCTCGCGTGCAGGGTGGTGTCGTACAGGAGGTAATCGATCACCTCGTGCCCGAAGCCGGCGAAGAGGAGGATGCCGGAGATGAAGACGGCGTACATCGTCAGGCTGGTCTGGATCTTCACCAGCACGTTCTTCCAGAAGTCGGTGTCGGTCTGCTTGGCGCCGTGCGCGCGCCGCTCGTGGACCACGACGAAGACGAAGAAGAGAGCGTACGCCGCGCAGAGGCAGGCCAGCACTTCCCAGACCATGGCCGGCGGAAACGGCGGCGAGTCGTTCGGCCGGATGCGCTCCGTGACCACGAGCAGCAGCCAGGTCAGGGCGGCGAAGCCCGCGCCGCTGAGGCTGACCAGGATGATCTCGCGCAGGTGCCAGCACTTTCGGTTGGCCAGCATCCAGAGGGCGATGCAGAAGACGATGCCGACGACGAAGAGCGCCGGGATGGCCAGCGCCACGAAGAGCCGCGTGCGCAGCTCCGCCGTCCGCACCGGCTCGGCCTCGATGGCGCTCGCGCCGGGCGTGTCGTCCGCGGTCGTCGGGCGAACGTCGCGGTGCAGGTCGGCGCGGTGGGTGAAGCCTTGGGCGGTGATCGGATTCAGAGCAAAGTACGACTGCCCGATCATGATCGCCACGAGCATCATCGGCAGGAGGATCAGCCAGGTGAGGACGAGGTTGCGCCCGATGACGGCGACCGCGCGCCAGGTGTCGGCGCTGAGCAGCCCTTTGCGCGGGGTGAGGAAGTTGGAGAAGAGGCGGAGGTGGTGGATGGGATCGACGCCGGCGGACATGGCGCTGTCGCTGACGTGCCTCTCCGACTCCCCCTCGCGGTGCTGCTCGCGCGCGCGGCGGACCTCGTGGCGCTCGGTCTCCAGCCGCTCCGGCGGCGGGAAGGTCTCGCCCGGCAACCGCTCCGGCCGCGAGAGCCAGGCGCTCCACCATCCGCCGCAGTAGCCGCCGCCCGAGACGGTGGAGAGGTAGTCGAACACCGGCAGCACGCCGCGATGCGCGAGCGCCTGCAGGAGGCCGAGGCAGAAGGTGGCGCTGCGGATGCCGCCGCCGGAGAGGGAGAGGCCGGCCATGGAAGGCGGCCGCGGCTTCGCGTCGCCGCCGACGTTCCCCCGCCGCAGATGGATCTCCGCGTACTCGCCTTCGATCACCGCGCTGAGCGGCGCATACGGACTGGAATCGAGCTCTTCGCAGCTCGCGTCGCACTCCCGGATCTCTGCCATGGCCCTCGTCCCTCTTTCGAGGAGAGGCGCGCGGACGGTGTTTCCCTACCGTGGAGTTCGCTTGACGGGTGGCGATGGGCAACATATTCGCTCCGTATCAGAGCAGTTCCCATGGCGTCCCGACTCTCCATCCTCCTGCTGACGGCGATCGCAATCGTGCGCATCATGACCGCGGCGCACGAGCTCAGTCAGACGATGGACGAGCCGGTTCACATCGGCGCGGGCCTGCAGTGGCTCGCCGCCGGCCGCTACGATGCGGACGCCGAGCATCCGCCGCTCGCGCGCGTCGCCGTCGCCCTGGGGCCATGGCTGGAAGGCGCCGTCCCGACTCCCGACGCCAACGCGATTCTCTATCGCAACGGTGCCTATCGCCACAACCTGATGGTCGCGCGCGCCGGCAACCTGCCGTTCTTCCTTCTCGCGCTGGCAGTGGTCGGGCTCTGGGCGCGCCGCCTCTTCGGCAACGCCGCCGCGCTCATCGCGGTCGCGCTCTTCTCCGCCCTCCCTCCCATCCTCGGCCACGCCGGCCTGGCCACGACGGACATGGCCGCCGCCGCGACGACCGCCGCGGCGCTCTTCTGCTTCGCCCGCTGGCTTGATGCACCTTCCTGGAAGACGGCGCTGCTCCTCGGCACCGCGATCGGCCTCGGCCTGCTGTCCAAGTTCTCGTTCATCATCTTTTTCCCGGCGGGCGCCTTCGCGCTTGCCGTGGTGCGCCTGCCGATGCGCATGCCGCGCCTCGCGCATGTCGCGGCGTCTTCCGCTTTGGCGGCGCTTCTGGTGTGGGCCGGCTACCGGTTCTCGACGGAGAGCGCGACGGCGCTGAGCGTGCAGCTCGCGCCGCCGCCTCCGGATGTGGTGCAAAAGTACGCGCGGACGCCGGGCTACGAGTGGGTGCGCGCCGAGCATCTGGTGAGCTACTACGCCTACACCGACGAGGCCGCCCGTCACGGAAAGACCCGCATCGACTTCGTCGACTGGGCAAAGACGTCCGGCTACCCGTCGCCGCTCGCCGGCCGCTACGGCGACACGATGGCCGGCGCGCCGCCGGTTGCGCGCGGCGGTGCCGTGCACTCTCTCTCGCCGTCCGCCGACCTCCCGGTGCCCGCGCCGTCGTTCATCGTCGGCATCCACGTGCTCGAGGGCCACATGCAGCGCGGCCACCCCGCCTACCTCCTCGGCCGCTACAGCACGCACGGCTGGTGGTACTACTTCCCGGTCGTCCTGTTCTTCAAGACGCCGCTGCCGTTCCTCCTGCTCGCTCTTGCCGGCTGCGCCTTCTGCTGGCGGCTCGGAGGCGAGGCGAGGGGAGTGGCGCTAGCGCCGCTGGCGATGCTCCTGCCGACGATGGCCTCCTCGGTGAACATCGGCGTGCGCCATGTGCTGCCGCTCTACCCGCTGCTGGCCATCAGCGCCGCTGTGGCGGTCGTGCGCCTCCCGCGCCTGTTCGCATCGCTCCTCGTCGCGTGGTACGTCATCGCCGGCGCCGCCGCCCACCCGGACTACATCAGCTACTTCAACGAGCTGGCCGCCGCCCACCCGGAACGGATCGCCGCCGACAGCAACCTCGATTGGGGCCAGGACCTGCTCCGCCTCGCGGCCATCGTCCAACGCGAGCACATCCGCGACCTCCACGTGGCGTACTTTGGGACGGCCGACTGGCCGCGCCACCTCCCCACCGCCCACCCGCTGGAGCGCTGGACGCCGGTCACCGGTTGGGTCGCCATCAGCGAGATGCAGCGCCTCCTGGGCGGCCCCGACGGCCACGGCGACGGCTACCGCTGGCTCGCCGCGTACGAACCGACGCGCCGCGTGGGCAAGTCGATCCGCCTCTACTACATCCCCCCGCCCGGAAATCGCCCGTTGCCCCCTGCTGTTCCATCCGGTACTATCCGCACTCCCTCCTCGGGCGCCCATAGCTCAGCTGGATAGAGCGACAGCCTCCGGAGCTGTAGGTCAGAGGTTCGAATCCTCTTGGGCGCACCAAAACGAACCGCCTCAGTTCCTGATCTGTATACGACGCGATAGCACGACTGCGGTGAAACGACGCCTCCGGCCGTTTTCTAGATGGGGTGTGGATTTTCCAGGCCGCGTCCCTCCTATATAGACAGACCAAACACGCAAAAAAGGAGTAGTGCCATGACCACGATCAGTATGCCTGCGCCTCCGGCTGCGGTTGGCATCGTTTATCTCCGTCCGCAGTCGCTGTCCGAGATTCTGTCGGGCGCTTTGCATCTCATGCGGGGCCACTTCTGGCGCTTGGTCGGCGTTTTCCTCGTCGCCACCATTCCGGCGCGTCTGATGACGATCTATGGTCAGGAAACACATTCGATCGAACTAGTCCTGGCAGGCCTTTTTCTCCTTCTGGCGGCCATAATCTTCGTCCAGCCCATGCTAACGGTAATGGTCGGCGACATCTGCCGTGGTATGCGACCTAGTCTAAAACGGGCGATTTCGCTGACATTTCGACGGCTCCCCGTGATCTTCGTCAACTCGCTTTTGGTGCTTCTGATCTTTGCCGCCGGGTTCATTTTTTTTGTGGTCCCAGGAGTGATCGCCCTGGTGCAGCTCATGTTTGTGGCGCCGGTGAGTACGCTCGAAGAGAAACGTTGGGGCGTGGCGGCGATCCGCCGCAGCAGACAACTCGGCTTGGGGTACCATTGGCGATCGTTCCGGTTGCTGTTGCTTATGTCAGTCCTCGGGTTTGCCCTCGGCCTTGTATCACTACCCGTCCGTCTTCTTGTGCAGGCCATTCCGGGCGCGGCGTGGATCGACCCGCTCGTCGAGAATTTTGTGCAGGGAGTGGCCCAGATCTTCGGTCTGATCTCATCCGTGCTGCTCTACTACGAACTGCGGGCGCGGAAAGAAGGCTTGACACCTGACGTGTTGATGCAGGACCTTCGGGCGGGGTTCTAAGGAGAGAAACGATGACTTTCGATGGTTCGCCGTTTACCGGCAACGCCGCGTTGTACGCAGTCGTCGCCGCCGCAGTTCTCGTCGCTGTCTTCGCCTTGCTAGGCCGCAGCGGAAGAGTCAAGCTGCCGTTCTTCGAGGCATCGACCGCCGGTCCTAAGAAGGTGACCGTCGCCGAGGCACTCCATGTCAAAAAGGGGGGGACGGTGGGAGACCTGACCGGTGCCAAGACGAAAGGGGAAGGCCCACAAGAGACCAGCGTAGGGAACAATGCGGTTATCGAGGGCGACACGGGCAACATCACTGGCTACATTGAAGAGTAATGAGCGACATCGAACGACGTCTGAAGGAGTTCGTCGACCGCAAGAACGAGGTCGCGCGCTTCGAGCGATTTTTCGCTGACCCTGACAAAATCGTCCTAGCCGTCACCGGGCCGGAGGGACGTGGCAAGTCTCTGCTGCGTGTTCGCTTGGTGAAGAAATGCTCGGATGACGGCCTGCCGCACGCCGTGCTGCTCAGCACCAACGATGACATTCACGACTTTCTGAGTATTCTCCACTGCTGCTGCGAGAACCTCGGTGTGACGCAGTTCCCGCGGTTCACCGCGGCATTGCAGCCCCTTGTGGCGGCAGTCGACGTCAACCTGCGCGCGGGCGGCAACATCAAGATGCTGGAGAACGCGCAGATCCCCGGCTCAGTCGGCGCCGTCACCGGCATGGTCCTGAACAATCCGCAGTTCACCTTCGCTGGTGCTGCCACCGTCAGTCCCATGGAGCGCCGACGGACAATCACGACGGAATTCCTGTCCGACCTGCGCAAGGTGACGGTCGCCGCGCCGTTGGTCATTTTCCTCGATGCCGCCGAGAAGATGATGCCGGAGACACTCGCTTGGCTTTGGGAGAAGTTCGTTCCCGCGCTCGGCCAGAACGAGATTCGCTCTACGAAGATTGTCTTCTTCAGCCAGATAGAGCCGGCAACCGAGAGCGATGCTGAACTTTACGTGGAGAAGACGCAGCTGCCGCCGCTCGACGTGCCCGACATTGCCGAATATCTCGAGCTGAAAGGCCTTCCCAAGGACTTCGCGGCTTTGATGAAACATTTTACGAAGGGCGAGCCGCTCAAAATCGTGCAGGAGACGGAGCGCTACAAGGCGGAGCAGGCAGCGCAATGAGCGACGCCGACGCACTTCGCGACTTCGCCCGCTTCCTGGAAGCCGCCAACACTTTCGGCCCGCAGGTAGATCCGCTCATCGGCCTTCTACCGCAGAACGAGGCTTACGTCGCGCGCGTGTGCGCCATCCCGCACGAGTTCAACGTGCCCACTATCTGCGCGGCGATTCCGGACGTGCCGGCGCCGACGATCGAGAAGACGGTGGAGAAGATCGCCACCAGCGCAACGGTGACGCCGACCGCTTCTGGCTTCCTAATGCACGACTCCGTCCGTCGCCGCGTCTTCGGCACGTGGCTCGACAAGCCGGAGTTCTCCTCCATCAGCCGCCGCCTTTCCGAGTATTACGCGCACCGCACCGTGATCGAGACGAACGGACGTCAAGCGGTGCTCGAGCGCCGGCGCGTGTTCCACCTGGTCGGCGCGGATCACGGCCAGGGTCTCGATGCCGTCATCCGTCTCTGCTCCTCAGCCCGCGAGCGTTTCGAGTTCTCCAACTGCTCGAGCATGCTCGGCTTGGCGCACGAGTACGACTCCGTCCTGGCGTCAAGCGAACAGACCGCGCTGCGTTACGAAGAGGCGAAAGTCGCCGCGGACTTGGCAAACTGGAACCGTGCAACCCAACTCCTGTTGGGCATCATCAACGACCGTGGCGCGTCCGACGAGATCCGCGTTCGAGCTCTGAATCGGCTGGGACTGGTCGAGGACGCGCAGCATCATCGGGAAGAAGCGCTTGGTCGCTTTTCCTCGGCACTCGAGCTGGCCACGCAGCGTAGCATATGGAATGAGATCCCCAGCGTCTCAATCAACATGGCCAACGTGCTCCGCGACCTCGGACGCATTGATGACGCGCTTCGTCATTTGAACGCGGCGATCGAAAAGGCGGAAGAACTCCAGGATGATGACTCGGTCGCTGCGGCGCGCAATGCCGAGGGCCTAATCCATTACCGCCGCGGCGAATACGAGAGCGCCATCCGCGACCTCGGTGATGTCGCGGATATCCTCTTCCGGCGCGGCCGCATGGTGCCGCTCGCTGCCGTCCAGGCAAATCTCGGGCTGGCGTACGCCGGGGCGCTTCGGTGGGTGGACAGCGAAGCAGCGTTCCGGCAGAGCTTGGAGGTTTACCGCGGCTTCGGAGCTAGCGAGCCGTACGCGCGCACGCTCGGTGGCCTGGCCCGCACGGTATACGCCCAACAGCGAGTGGAAGAGTCGCTGCAGATCGCGGCTATGGCTGAGAAGGTGTTTCTCGACACCGCGCGGCCGCTCGAGGCCGGAACGATTGCCCGCGACAGCGCCCGCTGGCTCGTGGCCGCCGGTCGCCCTGACAACGCCCGACAGCGCTATGCGGTGGCGATCGAGTACTTCCGCGCTGCGGAGGCATCGAACGAGATCACCGTCACCGAGCGTGAACTTACGGCCGTCGGAAGCGAGAAACTTCCGCGATGGGTGCGCATCTGCCTTTGGGGGGTGGGAATCGTATTCCTCCTCGTCGTCGTGCTCATCGTTGTCGGCGAACTGATTTGAATACCAGTCGTCGGCACCGGCGGTCGCGTCGTATTGATCTACGGAATGAGCCGCGTTTCGCGGCAAGCTCGCGAACCGCCGTGGGCGGTCCCGGCAACGAAATGGCTCGACGGCTGTCTCGCCGTGGACGATCACGCCTTTCTCAAAACGGGTCCTGATCTCACCTGCGAGGACCTAGACGCCGCGCAGTGGCCGCTGAAACGCCCGCCGCATCTGCTCGAGACGAACCGGCCCGGCATCTTCGCCATCGGCGACGTGCGCGGCGGAAACATCAAGCGCGTGGCATCAGCGGTGGGTGAGCGATCGATCGCCGTCGCGTTCCTGCATCAGGTCTTTCACGAATGATCGCGCTGACGGGCGTGCGCAGATCATGCGGATGGCATTTCGCCGCCCAGCTCGAATACCACCAGGCGGTCAACGGAACAGTCGCTTTCCAGACCGCCGGTGTCGAGCGGCTTCCGCAGAATACCGCTGAGCGCGCGGGCGAGTGCGGCGCGGAGAATCGTCGCGGATTGCGGATCGTCATCGATGTCGTCTCTCATGACAGGTCGTTCTGTCCGGCAAGCAGCCGGTCGACGGTTTCGAGAAGCTCTTCGGTGGAATACGGTTTCATCAGGAAGGTGGTGCGCGGCGGCTGCACGAGCTGCGCGACTTCCGCCTCCGTGGCGTGGCCGCTGGAGAAGATCACGGGAATCAGAAAGGCGGCGGAGAGGCGCTGGTAGACGGACCGCCCGTCCTCGTCCGGAAGCGAGAGGTCGAACACGATCACGTCCGGCCGGAATCCGGCCAACGCCGGCATGACCTCCGCGCTCGTGGTCACGATTTGCACGTCCATGCCGGCGGCCTGGAGAGACCAGCGCAATCCGGTTGTCACCGGTTCTTCATCCTCGACCAGCAACAGACGCGTCGCTTGCGACCGCGGCCGACGATCGGCGGACACCGGTTCGTGCTCGACGAGCCTGCCGGCTGTGCTCGGGATGAAAAGCTGAAATGTCGAGCCGGCGCCCGGCTCGCTGTCGACGGAGACGCGCCCGCCGTGCGCGGCGACGATCTGCCAGACGACCGACAGCCCAAGGCCGGTGCCACGCTGCTTGGTGGAACAGCGGCTCGAAGATGTACGGCAGATCCTCGTGGGCGATTCCGCTCCCGTGTCGCTCACGGAGAGACGAACGAAATCCTCGGCACGCGCGATCCCGCCTTCGCGCGCACGCCGCGCGTCGAACGTCAGCGTCCCGCCGCGTCCTTCCATGGCGTCGCGGGGCATTGATGGCCAGATTGATGAGAACCTGCGTCAGTTGCGCGGGATCGGCCCGGACAGGGATCGGCCCGTCCGGCATCAGGACCTCGAGCTCGATCTTCTCGGCGAGCACGGGACGGATCTCGTCCGCCGCCTGCTGCATGAGCTCCTGGACGGCGACCGGCCGCGTCGCGACCTGCGCCGGGCGGCCGAAACGGAGAATGTCCGTGGTGACCGCTTTGCCGCGTTTGATCGAGGCGTGATGATGTCGGTGAAGTGGAGGAGGGTCGGGTCACTGTGCGCGCGGCGGCGGATCGCCTCGACGATCGGCTGAATGCCCATCATCACGTTGTTGAATTCATGCGCCACCTGCGCGGAAAGCCGGCCGAGACTGGTCAGGCGGTGAAGTTGTCCGAGCTCCTGCTCCATCCGCTTGCGGTCCGTGATGTCGTGAAGGATGAGCACCAGGCCGCGGATCTGCGGATGACCGAGCAGATTCGATCCGATCACTTTGAGCGTTCGCCAACTCGCACGAGCGGCGGGTGAGCCGGAGGTGACCAGAACGCGCGTCATGGCGGCGCTCACGCGGAAGAAGTCAGTCGAAGATGGCGTGCGCCGGATCGAGATCGACCTCGCCGCAAGAGGGATCGAGATCGGCTCGCGTGAGCACATCGCGGGCACACATCCGGGCCTACATGTCCGGCGAGGAGAAGCAGGGCGACCGTGGCCGTGTGGTAGTAGTTCATGGGGCGAGGTTCGCTCCATCATCGTCGAACCTCTGCCTCCAGTCGGCGCGCTGCCGCCGAAACGGCAGGAGAAGGATCTTACCGAGCGTCACGTCGGCGGCAGCGCGGTAGGCCGGTACGCCGATCACGACGCGTTCCTGCGGCACGTCGAGGCGGGCGGTGCGGTGCAGGAAATCCCAGGCAGAGAACAGGCTCGACCAGTTGCTGTCCGTCTCCTCGAGCCGATCGGAGTGATGGATGCCGTGCATTCGAGGCGTGACGATCAGCCGCGCAAGAAGGCTGTCCAGGCGGAGCGGCAGGCGCACGTTCGCGTGATGAAAGAGGATCGACGCAAAGAGGATCGCCTGCCACAGCCAGAGCGTGCGGACCGACGCCGATGACGGCCATCTGCGCGACGCGCACCGGGATGGAAAGCGTCAGCTCGCCGAAGTGAAAGCGCAGCGCGGTGGACGCGTCGAGATCGCGGTCGATGTGATGGACGAGATGGAATCGCCACAGAAAAGGAACGCGGCGAGTCGCCCAATGTCACCACCACAGCGTGTAGTCCAGGAGCAGGATCGCGATCGCCGTCTCGATCCATTGCGGCCACTGGACGCGCTGCAGGAGCCCGACCCGGTCGCGCACGATCCATGACGCGGCCGGCTGTAGGAGCGGCGCCTGCAGGAGAGTCATGACCGCGAGCGAAACGCCTCCGGCGGAGAGGTTCCGGACGAGGCGGCGGAGCTTGGACTCGACGGAGGCGCGGAGCGGGAAAGTGCGTTCCGCGAGCAACATGACGCCGCCGACGATGATGACCGCGGCGGTGACCGCGAACGGCGACGCGGAGCGAACCTGCCCCGCAAGCTCCCTCAGGCCGAGCACATGCCCGTAGCTTACTGGTTCATGGCGCCGCTTGCGAGCCAAGCCGGTAAATGTAGGCCGGCCCTACGTTACTAGCAGTTGACAGATGCTCTAGCACTTGATATAGCATAATATGCAATGGAGCTCATGCTTTCGAGTCCGGCGCGCGTCCTGCTGCTGGTGATCGGCTGCGCGGTTCTCCGGTCGCTCGAGTCGGTGATGCCGCTCTACCGGCTCGGCGGTCATCGCCTTCGCCGCGCGCTGCCGAACATCGGGTTGAGCGTGCTCCTTCTGCTCACCAATCTCGCGCTGTCGTTCGCCGTCGCGGCGGTCGCGGGATACGCGCATCGCGTCGGGATGCGGGTGGCGGGGTGGGTGGGGGTCGTCATCGGAATTGCGGCGCTCGACTTTTTCGCCTACGTCGCGCATGTGCTGCTGCACAAGATGCCGGTGGGGTGGCGCTTTCACCGGGTGCATCATTCCGACGAGGCGGTCGACGTGACGACGGCGTTTCGGCAGCATCCGGGGGAGACGGTCTGGCGCGTCGTCTGGCAATTGCCGGCGATCTTGCTGTTCGGGCTGCCGTTGTGGGTGGTGGCGGTCTACCTCACGATCTCCGCGGCCAATGCGCAGCTCGAGCATGCGAACGTCCGGCTCGGTGAGCGGCTGGATCGCGTGCTGCGACTGCTGTTCGTCACGCCGAACATGCACAAGGTCCATCACTCCTGCATCCAGCGGGAGACCGACTCGAACTACTCCAACATCTTCTCCGTTTGGGATCGCCTCTTCGGCACCTACACGCGCCGCGTCGATTTCGAGAAGCTGCGTTATGGGCTGGACGCCAAAGCGGAGCCGGGGCTGCGCGCACTGCTGGCGATGCCGTTTGCCGGCTGAACGTCAGTCTTCCGCCCCCGGCTCGAACGCCAGCAGATCGCCCGGCTGACATTCCAGCGCGGCGCACAGTTTCGCCAGCGTGGAGAAGCGGACGCCGCGCACTTTGCCGGCGCGGAAGAGCGAGAGATGCGTCTCGCTCACGCCGATCATGGTGGCGACTTCCTTTGCCTTGAGCCTGCGGGCGGCGAGAAGGGCGTCGAGGGTGATCACGATCGGCATGTCAGAAGATCTCGTCGAGCTCGCGCTCGATGGTCGAGGCGCGGCGGAGGACGCCGGCGATCGCCTGGAGCGCGAGCCCCGTCGCGGCCAGCACCATGGCCGCGGCGTCGAAGGCGATCCAATATCCGCGGCTGAAGCCCAGCAGGCGGCAGACGCCGGGCACGATCAGGATCTGCGCGGCCGAGCCGCAGAGGAGGACGACGCCGACGCGGTCGAGCATCCGGGTGACGTGCGGCGCGAACAGCTCGCCGCGCGAGAATGCGGCCAGCGTCTCGCGCACCCACCACAGCCCGAGGAGAAACAGCGCCTCCGGGACGGCGCTGACCGCCTGACATGCCAGCCGTCTCACCGCGGCTTCGGCGAACCCGCTCGTGACCAACGAGATCGTCGCGGCGCTGAAGCGCTCCAAGACGACGAGCACCGCGCAGACCGCCCACAGGACGGTCACGGATCGGCGCATGCGGACGCTGTGCTGTTGGATGGTTTCCTTGGTCATGATTGACTGAAACTTTAACTCTTAGCTAAAGTTTCAGGAAACGATGCACTGCCTCGAGACCTCCGACCTTCGCCACCGGTTCGCCGATCAGGACGTCCTGCGCGGCGTGAGCATGCAGGTCCCGGCGGGGAGCATCTACGGCTTCCTCGGCCCGAACGGCGCGGGCAAAACGACCACCCTTCGCCTGATCCTCGGCCTGCTCAGGAAGCAGCAGGGCGAGGTCGCGTTCTTCGGCAAACGGCTGGAACGCGACCGGATCGCCATCCTGCGCAACATCGGCTCGATGATCGAGAGCCCGTCGCTCTACGACCACCTCAGCGCCGCCGAAAACCTGCGCGTCATGGCCCTGATTCATCGCTGTGATGAGCGCCGCATCCGCGAGGTGCTGGAGATGGTCGGCCTCGGCCACACGGACAGAAAACGGGTGAGGCAGTTCTCCCTCGGGATGCGGCAGCGGCTGGCCATCGCCGCAACGCTGTTGCACCGGCCGTCGCTGATCGTCCTCGACGAGCCGACGAACGGCCTCGATCCGAGCGGCATCATCGAGATCCGCAACCTGCTCATGGAGCTCAATCGCCGCGACGGCTGCACGATCCTCGTCTCGAGCCATCTGCTCTCCGAGATCGAGCGGGTCGCGACGCACGTCGGCATCCTCGGCCGAGGGAGGCTCCTGTTCCAGGGAACGATCGAAGAGCTGCGGCGGCAGCGGCAGCAGGTGCTGTTCGTCAGCCTCTCCACCAGCGACAACGCCGCGGCGTTGCGCGCGGCGGCGGAGGAAGGGATCGACGCGCGGCTGGTGGACGGCGACGTCGTCCTGCCGGCGCTGCCGAAGGCGCGCATCGCATCGCTCAACAGGCGATTGACGGCGCGCGAGCTGGACGTCTACGAGATCCGCTCTGTCCGCAACGACCTGGAAACGATCTTCCTGAACCTGGTGGAGGAGTAGCGCGTGATCGTCGCCGCCTTCCGCAGCGAGTGGCTCAAGCGCAAGCGCAGCTTCGCGTCGACGCTGATCCTTGGCGGCAGCCTCTTCACGCCGGCGGTGGTCGCCGTCGTGCGGCTGATCCACTACCGCGGGCTGCCGCACATCTATGCCGCCGACGCGTTCTGGAAAAACATCTGGCGCGACTGCTGGGAGTCGATGGCCATCTTCTTCCTCCCGCTCGGCGCGATCCTGGCCACGAGCCTGATCACGCAGATCGAGTTCAGGAGCAACGCCTGGAAGCAGGTACACACGCTGCCTGTGAGCACGGCCGTGGTCTTCGTGTCGAAGCTCGCGGTGATCCTGCTGATGATGACCCAGTTCCTGATCTTCTTCACTCTCGGCGTCTACGCCTCGGCCATGATTCCGTACCTCCTCGTGGCTGGCGTGCCGCATCCCAAGGGAAGCTTCTGGTCGCTGCCGCTGCTCCGCGACTGCGCGGCGTTCTTCGCCGACTGCTTGCCCATCATCGGCGCGCAATATCTGATCGGGCTGCGCGCGCACAACGTGCTGGTGTCGATCGGCGTCGGCTTCCTGGCCTGGGTAGGAGCGCTGGCCGCCGTCTCGTCCCGCTTCGCCATCTGGTGGCCATACAGCTACACGATCATCAACTACCTGAAGGACAAGCCGAAGGGCGCCCATCTCGCCGCGCAGCAGGGGCTGCACTGGCTGGCCGTCAGCGCGTTCGTCGCGCTGACGGCCACCGCGTATGTGCTGTTCGTGACGAAGAGGGAGAAGGGCTAATGGTGTGAGAACGGCGGCTGCAGCGGCGTCACGTACACCACCGTCATCATTCCCCGGTCCTCGTGAGCCAGGATGTGGCAGTGGATCACGTAGTAGCCGGCGTAATCGACGAAGCGGCTGCGCATCTTGAAGTAGCCCGGAATCTTGACCGAGTTGCCGGCGGAGTCGGTGTAGTTCGCGCCGGAGGGGATGGAGAAGACGTCCCACCAGACGTTCGACGGCGGGCGGACGGAGGCGCACGGCTTCCAGGTCGTCGGATCGGTCAGGCTGATGAGGCACTGGCCGACGCCCGGGTTGGAGGTTGCGTAGCGGCGGGTGCTCGTCCCCGGGATGAGGGCGTTCGGATCGAAGATCTCCGTGACCTGGAACGGGTTGATGTGGATGTGGAAGGGGTGGGCGATCCGGTTGCCGCCCGTGCCGCCCGTCGCGTTCGGCGTCACCGGGTAGGTCTCGTTGACGATCTTCCACTCCTCGACCTGATTGAGGACCACCGCCGCGCCGACCTCGCCGTCGAAGAGCTTGCCGTCGATCTTGTGCAACGGCGCGCCTTGTCCGCGGATGAGCGGCCCGGAGGAGAAGCGCAGCTCGCGCGTGGCCTTCACCTCGGACGGCTGGACGTCCGTCAGGTACGGCGGGAACGACGGTGCCTGGGGGAGGAACTGCATGTTCATGTTCGTTCCCGTCGGCACGACGACGTTGACCAGCGTGAGCTGCACCGCGGTCGAGGTCCGGTCGCTCGGATCGACGCTGTTGTTCACGAGCACCGGATAGGTGCCGGGGGTGGTGGGCGCCTGGACCAGGAGGTCGGCGCGGTTGCCGGAGGCGAGGAGGAAGGAGTTGCTGTTGCTGGCCTGGTAGTTCGTGTTGTTGAACTGCACGCCGTCCTGGGCGAGCTGCTTCCACTTGAGGCTCGTCGGAGCGAGGAAGAACGCGCCGGCCCGGCCAGCCGTGTTGGCGATGCGCCACCACTGCACCTCGCCCGGCTGCATGGAGATGGTCGGCTGCAACTGCCCGTTGACGGAGAAATAGGGATCGGCGCCGGCCGTGCCGCGCTGGAGGAACGGCAGGCCGCCGAGCTGCTGGATGACGAGCACCTGCTGCTTGATGCCCCGCGGATATCCGGCCTTGATCTCGTCATCGTATTTCCCCTCGATGATGAATACGCCGGTCATGCCGTTCGAGACGTTGATCGTCGTCGAGCCGTGCTTATGGGCGTGGTACCAGTGCGTCCCGGGCGCCTGGCCCATGATCAGCGGCCGCTCGGGCGCCTGGGTCTCGTCCATCTCCGCCGCGCCGGCGCCGTCCGTGTGGGCCGACATCATGTCCGCCGGCGGTGCGGGCGGCCAGGTGGTTTGGGTGTAATCGGGGAGTCGGAAGCAGTACGGATAGGCGCCGACGTAGTACTGCGGCCAGGCGCCGTTGGCGATGGCGCTCTGATTCGGCTTGACCCACTCGGGGGCGTACCGCTGCACGGTGTCTTCGGCCCACAGGCGGAACTTCTCCGGAGCGTCCATCCAGAGCCGCGGCCACTGCTTCGGCACGGTGGCAGAGGGGAGCTGGGCTTCGCACTGCCGGAAGAAATCGTCGAAGGGCGCCTGGACGCTCGCTGCATCGATCTGCGGCGTGCGGCTGGCGTCGCGCGTCCGCGGCGACGGCTTGAACTGCAGGAAGACGTTGTCGCCGGTCGAGGCCGGGTTCGTGTGCGTCCCGTGGTAGTGGACGTTGGTGTGGATCGACTCGTTGAAGCAGTCGGGATAATTGTCGACGGTGGGATAGACCTTCGTGCGCACGCCGTTCGTCACGGTCCAGGTCTCGTCGCACTTGCCGAGGTCGGCGCGCGGAAAGTTGAGCGGGTCGATGAGGTTGAGAAAGGTCAGTTCGATGAGGTCGCCGACGCGACCGCGGATCGTCGGCCCGGGCAGGGGGTCGAGGACCCGCGCGTTCGCATCCTGGCTCCCGCGAGGCGCGTCCTTGCTGTAGGCGCGGACCCACTGCTGCAGGCACTGGATCTTCGTCGTGTCGACGGTACCGTCGCTCTTGAGCAGCGATCCGGCCTGCCGGGCGCCGCCCTGCACCATCGCCATGCGCGTGTTCGCTCCTGCCGTGACCAGCGTTCCCTTGACGACGCTGCCCGTCCGGGCGTTGATCTCCGGAACGTCCTGCAGCGGCTTGCCGACGATCGGCCCGCAGTCGATCGGCGTGCTCGACTGCGCGCTCGCCGACGGGCTGAAGAGTCCCGCGAGCAGCGCGCAGAGCAGCAGCGCGGCGAGCTTGATCGTCCCCGACTCGTTGTGGCCGGGAGTCACGCATTGGTACGGAATGCTCCCGCCCGAGGTGCCCCGGCAGATGTACGCCGGTTTGGAAGAGTCGAACGGCTGGATCGGCTCTGTGAACGTGACGCCGGAGATCGCGATCTGATGCACCTCGTTGGTGCGGTTCGCCCACGAGACGCTGTCGTTGATGGTGGCGTTGAGCGGGTTGTCCGTGAACTGCGTCTGCCCTGTCGAAGACGTGGAGATGTTGATGGACCAGTCTGCCATTGCACTCTCCTCTCTCTTGGGGAGTGACGGGCGCGACGGCATCCCTACCCGCGGCGGCTACTCGACGAAGCGGTAGCTCGCGTGCGAGTCGTAATCGATGCCGTGCTTTTTCTTCAGCTCCTGGATGTAGGCGCCAACCGCTTCTCCAGATGCACCGGGACGTCGACGCGCTCGATGCTGATCGGTGGCCCGGCGTCGAGCAGGCGATGACCGAACGCGAGGTAGTAGCCGTGCAGGTCGCGCACGGCGTAGTCTCGCAGCCCGTACGGGCCGGTCGCCGATCGGCTGCGCCACCTCCACTCCGTTCGCCTGATGGAAGGCAAGGAGCTCGTCCGCGTCTCCGACCACGAAGTAGACCGAAGAGCCGCCCGGCGACGGGGTGCCCTGCTGCAGGAAGATCTGGACGCGGCCGAGATTCACGCCGGCGAACGTCGGCGGCTCGCCCTCCGCGAACGCCAGGCGGAACCCGAGCCTGCCGGTGTAGAAGTCGACCGCCGCGCGCACGTCCGGCACCGCCAGGCCGGCGTGCTGCTGCTCGCAGTCGATGTCGAGGATCTTGTCGGTCGGTCATGGCTCAGTATGCCGCCGACCGAACGAAAAAGGCCTGGCAGACATCGCCAGGCCTTCGTCATTCGATGATGGTTGAAGCCTACGGCAGACCGAGGGACTTCGCGGCGTTGACGCGGCCGTAGCCGTACGTCGTGTCGTAGCCGGCGGCGCCCTTGTCGTCGCAGCCGTTCTTGAGCTTGGTCTCGACGGCGTCGGCGGTCAGGGTGAGGTTGCTGGACCAGATGAGGGCCAGGACGCCGGCCGTGTGCGGGGTGGCCATCGATGTGCCGTCATAGTAGTCCCAGGAGCTGACCTTGTTCACGACCGTCGTCGCGGTGCCGACCTGCGTCAGGAGCGTCGCGCCGGCGACGTCGGAGACGGAGACGGCCGGGATCCAGGCGCCGGCGGCGCCGAGGGTGCCGGTGAAGTCGCCGGCGGCGTTGTTGTAGATGACCGCCGCGGCGGCGCCCTGGTTCTTGGCGTTCGTCACCTTGGTGGCGAAGTCGAGCGTGCCGCGCTGGATGAGGGCGACGAAGTTCGTCGCGCCGCCCGTGGCGCACTCGCCGGGGTTGCCGATACCGCAGTTGACCAGCGTGCCGGTCGTGCCGTTCGTGTTCGCGGCGAACTCCATGCCGAACGCGGTGCTCGTCGCACCGTTGGTCACGGCCGCCTCGTGGCCGGTGCCGGCCGGGACGGAGGAGAGGACGAGGACGCCGGGCGCGGTGACGTCGATGCCGGTGCCCTTGTTGGAGAAGCTGGCCACCACGTCATTCTTGTCGACGGCGCCGACGGCCACGTTCACCGCGTAGCCGGCGGGGTAGGAGATACGGGTCGCGCCGTCATTGCCGGTCGCGGCCACGACGATGGCGCCCTTGGTGCGCATCTCCTGATAGAAGCGCTCCTCGGTCTTCGACTTGAGGCCGCCGCCGAGGGAGAGGTTGACGATCTTGCAGCCCTGCGTCTCGACCAGCCAGCGGACGCCGCGCATGATGTCCGACGAGCTGCCGCCGCTGGGTCCGAGGACGCGCGCGTGGGCGAGCTTGGCCGAGTAGGCCACGCCGAGCACGCCGGCCGAGTTGTTGACGCCGAGGATCGTGCCCGACACGTGCGTGGCGTGCGTCTCACCGTCGTTCTGCCAGCCGCTGCCGCTGCAGGGGTTCTTGGTCACGCAGTCGATGCTGGCCAGGAGGTTCCCGGCGATGTCCGGATGCGTGATGTCGAGCTGCGTGTCGGCCACGCCGACCTTGATGCCCGCGCCGCTGTTGCCGGCGGCGTGCACGTTGACAGCCTTCGTCGTGACCAGGCCGTAGAGGCCGTTCGTCACGGACGGCACGACCTGCTGGGTCGAGAGGTCCATCTTGTAGCGCATCGGGACTTCCTCGACGTAGAGCACGTTCGGGTTGTTCGCGATGGCCTGCAGGGCGACGGCGTTCTTGATCCGGATCTCGACGGCGCCGGCCTCGGCGATGTCGCCGGCCACTTCCGCGCCGAGCCCCTTCACCATCGCCGTGTTCTTTTCCTTCACCCCGTCCTTGAACGCCACGTAGTACGCGCCGTCCACCTTTTCCGGCTTGGCCGCGAAGGTCGGGAGGGCGAGCGCCGCGCTCACGGCGGCGATGACACAAAGGTTCTTCGAAAACTTCATTCGTTGATCTCCTGTTGGGTTGGGTTGTTTGCTGAAGAAGCGACTGGGCTGCCTTAAGGCAAGCGCGGTGCCGCAGGAGCACGAACGATTTTTCAATGACTTACGCGCGATGAGTGGGTCAGGGATGTAGCCAGTGGCTTCGATGTTGACCCGGGTGTTGCCCGAACTATGACCCTGAATAACGTTGCGACGAGATGCAATAGGTGTAGACTTCCATCTTCACAAAAAACTGAGGATCATTCGGGAAGGAGTGTGTTCTATGGAACCTCCACCGCTGCGCGATGCCGAGCTCAGAAGCCTGGTGGAGCGCATCAAACGGAAGGACTGCGTACTCGTCCTCGGGCCGCGCGTGGCGGTCCGCCCCGGCGATCCCGACCGCCGGCCGCTGGAGGAGCTGCTGGCCTGCGAGATCCTCTCCCAGACCGACGTGGGGCCGAACGAGGCCGCGCTCTCCTCGACGAACCTGCGGCGCGCGGCCGATCTCTATCTCCGCCTGAAGCGCAACGACCGGGTGGAGCTGGAGCTCGCCGTCCAGGACTTCTACAGCCGAGACGCCGAACAGACGACCGACTTCCACGTCGATCTCGCCGCGTTGCCGTTCAAGCTGTGCATCTGCGCCACGCCCGACGACCTGATGCTGCACGCCTACGAGAAGGTCGGCAAGGCGCCGCAGCGGGGCCACTACAACTTCAAGGAGCCGGCGCGCGAGACGCTGAGCGCGCCGACGCCCGAGAAGCCGCTCGTCTACCACCTCTTCGGCCATCATGAAGATCCCGAGTCGCTGGTCCTCAGCGAGATGAACCTCATCGACTTCATCGTGGCCGTGGTGAAGGGGGTGCCGGCGGTGCCGGATCAGGTGCGCAGCATCCTCAAGCCGGACGAGACGTCCTTCCTCTTTCTCGGGTTCGGCTTTCAGCACTGGTACCTGCGCGTGCTGCTCCGCGTGTTCGCCATCTACAACCGGCCGAAGCTGCTGGCGTTCGAGGACGCGCAGTTCTTCGATCATCCGGAGAACGAGGAGGCCATCGGCTTCTTCAGCGAGCAGCAGGTCGACTTCCGCCCGCTGCGCTGGGACGCATTCGCCAAGGACCTCCGCCGCGTGTACGACGCCTCGG
>DATEOX010000240.1:0-8862 GCA_035273585.1 Thermoanaerobaculia bacterium | reverse complement strand
GCTTCAAAGTCGTCGAGCGGTACGACTACTCGCGGCCCTATCTCTCCGCCGGGCGCAAAGGGGAGCGGGCCAGGCCGATGCAGATCAGCATCTGGTATCCGGCCGAAGCGAACAGCGGGACGCCGATGCTGTTCGGCGACTACGTGGCGCTCATCGCCACCGCCACGAACTTCGGCAACCGCAACGCCGCGGAAGGGGACGACGCGTTCTTCAACTTCCCGGTCATCAGCGAGACGCCCGCCGCGCAGCGGGCGGCGTGGAAGGCATCGAAGACCTGGGCCCGGCGCGACGCGAAGCCGGCGGCGGGCAGATATCCGCTCATCCTCTGGTCGCTGCACTGGCCGGCGCTGTCGCAGGCCACGCCGGAGTACCTGGCCAGCCACGGCTACGTCGTCGCCACCATGCCCCGCGTCGACTCCACGCCCGGCGCCGGCGACCGCGCGGCGCCCGACCTCTGGACGAAGGCGCTGGACATGAACTTTCTGATTGACGAGCTGGCCCAGTTTCCGAGCGCCGACGTGCACGACGTCGGCGCCGCCGGCTTCAGCGCCGGCGGCCACTGGGCCCTCGGCGAGGCGATGCGCAACCCGGACGTCCGCGCCGTCGTCTCCCTCGACACGGTCATGCTCTACCACGACGCGGTGGGGCAGGCCTTCGCCGCGCAGCCGTTCTACGGCCTCGATCGCGTGCGCATCCCCGTCCTGCACATGATCCGCAGCGTCTGGGTGCCGAACGAGGACCCCGCGCTCTGGACCGGCATGCGCTACGCCGACCGGACCTACTACGAGTTCACCGATCCGGTCCTCGACCACTTCGACTTCCAGTCCGCCGGCTATCAATCAACGCTCCTCGGCGGGCGGCCGGATGCAGCCGCCGCGTCGGCGAAGGCGTTCGCGATCTGGAACCGCGCCACGCTCGCCTTCTTCGATGCGCACCTCAAGGGCGGCGCGCCGTTCCCGACGACGAGCCCCGATCCGCAGTTCGTGAAGGTTGCGCACCTCGCCGCCGAGCCGGCCAAGCCGACTCCCGCGCAGTTCCTGGAGACCGTGACGCTGGACGGCGTCGACGCCGCGATGTCCGCTTATCGCGCCGTGGGCCCGCTGCCGGAGCAGACTCTGAACACCGCCGGCTACCTGCTGCTCCTCGCTCAGCGCCGCCCGGCGGATGCGGCCAAGCTTTTCGCGCTGAACGTCGAGGCCTACCCGAAGTCCGCGAACGCCCGGGACAGCTACGGCGACGCGCTGGAGGCGATGGGCGACAAGCCGCGCGCTATCATCGAGTCGGAGAAGGCGCTGGAGCTCCTCGCCGCGGACGACACGCTCGCGCCGGACCGCAAGGAGCTGGTGAAGAAGAACATCGAGGACAAGCTGGCGCGACTGAAGAAGTAGGGTGTCATCCTGAGCCCCGCAGAGGGCGAAGGATCCGTACCGATCTCGCGCCGCGCCTGAAGGTACGGATCCTTCGGCGTCTGCGCGCCTCAGGATGACAGCTACGGCACCCGCAACAGGTCCCTTCCCACGATGATCCTCCCTTTGAACGCCTTCGCGGCGCGGCTGCGGAACACCTCCTCGTCCTTGCCCGGGATGAGATGCGTCAGGACGAGCGTCTTCACGCCCGCGGCGGCGGCGAGCTCGCCGGCCTCCTCCGCCGACGTGTGGTAGTGCTTCAGCCGCGCCGCGACTTCGGACGAGTCGACCTTGTCGAACCACTCCGGCAGATACGCCTCCTGCACGAGGATGTCCGCCCCCTTCGCGTACTTCGTCAGCGTCGCGCACGGGCGGGTGTCGCCGGAGATCACGACCACTTCGCCGCGCGATTCGAAGCGGTAGCCGAAGGCGGGGACGACCGGCGCGTGGTCGACCGGGAAGGCGATGACCCGCACCTGGCCGTCGTCGTACACGACACCCTCCTTCACGATGTGCGTGTCGATGCGCGCGCCGGCGGCGGGGTGCTTCTCCAGCAGGTCGCGGCGGTAGTGGATGTCGTCGCGGAAGAACAGCAGCATCGCGTCCGCGAGCCGCTTCGTGCCGGGCGGGCCGTAGAGCTGGAGCGGCGTCGACTTGCGCCCGAACTGCCACGACGTATCGAAGAGGTCGGGGAGGCCGGCGGTGTGATCGGAGTGGAAGTGGGTGACGAAGACGCCGCGCAGCTTCGCGTAGTCGAGGTCCGTGGCCGCGATGCGCATCGTCGCCCCGCGGCCGGCGTCGACGACGAACCATTTGTCGCCGGCGACGATGGCCGTCGAAGGGCCGGCGCGCTCCGGATCGGGACGCGGATAGCCGGTGCCGATGAGGAGCACCTGCAGGGCGACGGCGGCGGCGCTAAGCAATGAGCCGGTCATGAACGATCTGCGACCAGCTCTCCATCGCCTCGCGGAGCGGGCCGAGGGCCTCGCGGGGGACGAAGGAGCCGGTCATCTTCTCCGTCTCGCGCACGCGGACGTTGCGCGAAGTCTCCAGCATGTAGACCGCGCCGAGGTGCACCCGCCCGACCTCGGTCGAATCGTCGTTGAGGATGCCGACGAACGAGAGCTCGTACGGATCATCGATCGAGACTTCCTCCTCGAGCTCCTTGCGCAGTCCGGCGAGGAGGTCATGGCCGGGATTGATGTGCCCTCCGATGCCGAGGGAGAGCTTGTCGTGCAGCCGCGTCTCGCCCTGCTTTGGCAGCCGCCGAAGAAGAAAGTACTCGCCCCCGCCGCGGATCACCACGTACGGGATGATCTGCTTGAATTCAGGGGAGATCTCCGCGCGCGGGCGGGGGATGAAAAGGTGCTTCCCGGCGATGAGCTCGAGGATCGCCGCCGTGTCGTCACGGATGAGATCCGTGCGGTGGGCGTCGAGCATGGGGAGGGCGGCGCGGGGGACGACCATCACCTCTTCGACGCCTTCGGCGGCTGCTCCGCCTGCGGCGAATTGAGAATTGAAAATTGAGAGTTGAGAATTCACGTCGCCCATTTTCTCAATTCTCAATTCTCAATTCTCAATTCGGCGTGCGGACCGAGGGCCGTACTGCCATCCGATCCGTCCGACCGCACCGCCGCCCGTCCGCCAGCAAGGAAAGACACTATTGCGCGTCTACCTTTTTCCGTCTAATATCCGCCACCCTAGTCGAAACAGAAGGTTCACAGGACATTTCCCAGAAACCACTTGCAAAAGGGGCAAAAGCGTGGTCCGGACTCACGACTTCTTACCCGTTGCGGTGGGCGCTGTCCTGACGGTTCCGATCGTCGCGGCAGCTCTCTCTGCATTCGGCCTCCTGCCATGGGCCGCGCTGCTCCTCGGCGCGCTGCTCGTCGGCATCGTCTTCTTTGCCGCTCGCGAGCGAATGGCGCAGGCGCTCGCTTTGCCGGAGGGCAAGGGGCGCGTCGTCTTCGCCGCGATCGGGGTGCTGGCCGCGGTCAGGCTGTGGGGGCTCGCCTGGTTCATGATGGATTCCGCGCACGCGGAGCTCTCCGTCCTCTGGTTCGATCCCTTCTACATCCGCCACAGTTGCTTCTCCTCCCTCTACCTCTCCGCGAAGCTGGCCATGGAGCACGCGCCGAATCCGTATCAGTCGGAGCTGTATGACACGGACCTCTACAAGTCCTTCCTCGGCCGCTTCACCATGGACGAGTTCCTCTACCCCTCGCCGTTCATGCTCCTGCCGCGCGTCGGGCTGGCCATCACCAAGTCGTTCATGACCCTGCGCGCGGCGTGGTTCGCCATCGAGGCGGCCACGTTCGGCGCGGCGGTGGTGATCGTGGCGAAGTGGATCGGCGGCGAGAACGGCCGGCGCGCGCTCTTCCTCGCCCCGGCGCTCTTCCTGGCCACGCCGGTGCTGCTCACCCTGCAGATCGGCAACTTCCAGCTCGCGGCCATCGCCATGACGATGTTGGCGCTCGTCGCCTTCGAGTCGAAGAAGAATGTGGCCGGCGGCGCGCTCCTCGGCTTCGCGCTGTTCAAGATCTTTCCCGGCATCGTCCTCATCCCGCTGGCCATCCAGCGCCGCTGGAAGGCCGTCGCCTGGACGGCCGGCTTCTCCGCGCTCTACACGGCGCTCTCCGTGGCCTGGATGGGCCAGACGCCGCTGCGCCAGTTCCTCGGCTACGGCCTGCCGCGCATCACGAAGGGCGAGGCGTGGTCGTTCCTCGAGCTGGACATCCCGATCATCCACGAGGTGGTGGCCATCAACCAGGGCATCCCCGGCCTGGCTCTCAAGCTTCACGACCTCGGCGCCCGCATCGCCATGCACGACTCCGTGCAGAGGGTGTCGATGGTCTACAGCGTGATCGTCGTCGCGCTGGCGGTGGTGGTGGGCTTTCGGTTGGCGCGCCCCTCACCCCCAGCCCCTCTCCCCGCCGCGCGGGGAGAGGGTGGCCGGAGGCCGGGTGAGGGGCTCGACCGCCTCACCCGCGCCCAGCTCTGGATCGCCCTCATCGCCCTCGCCGCGCTGCGCAGTCCGTTCGTGCCCGACACCTACGCGCTGCCGCCGGTGCTCTGGCTCTGGAGCCTGGTGATGCCCCGCTTCTGGGAGAAGCCGCTGGGCCTCGCCCTGCTCTGGATCCCGCTCTCCATCGTCCTCCCCTTCGAGGGGCCGCTCGCGCCGATCGGCAGCGCGCGGCTCTTCCTCGGCTTCATCGTCCAGTCGTTCGCGCTCGCCTTCACCGGCGCGCTGCTTCTCCCGCGATCCGCGCGTCCCGTCACCGACCTGATTCAGGAGCCTGTCCAGTCATGAAGAAGACCATCCGTGGCGCGCTCGGCGCGCTGCTGCTCATCCTCGTCTCCGCGCCGCTGTGGGCGCAGACGCCGCCGCCCGACTCCAACGCCGTCCTGCGCGTGCCGCGCCTGGCGGTGCAGCCGCACCTGCAGGACATCATCCCGGGCGGCGCCGCGGGGATGACCAAGGTGACGGACCTGCGCCAGAACACGCCGAAGGACGGCGAGCCGGTCACGCTCGGCACCTCCGTCTACCTCGGCTACGACGACACGAACCTCTACGTCGCCTTCGTCTGCCAGGACGAGCCGGACAAAGTGCGGGCGCGCGTCACGCGGCGGGAGGACATCTTCGGCGACGAGGGGGTGCAGATCTTCCTCGACACCTTCCACGACAAGCAGCGGGCGTACGTCTTCGCGGCCAACCCGTACGGCGTGCAACTGGACGGCATCACCACCGAGGGGCAGGGGTACGACTTCAACTTCGACACGCTCTGGTATTCGGAAGGGCGGATCACCAAGGACGGCTTCGCGGTCCTGATGACCATCCCGTTCAAGAGCATCCGCTTCGCGCAGGGGCCGACGCAGCGGTGGGGCGTCTCGCTCAGCCGGATCATCCCGCGCAAGAACGAGTTCGTGTACTGGCCGTGGATCACCGACCGGGTGGAGGGCTTCGTGCCGCAGTTCGCCACGCTGGAGATCGACGAGTCGATCTCGCCGGGGCGCAACTACCAGTTCATCCCCTACTCGGTGCTGACCCATTCGCGCCTGCTCGAGCCGGGCGGGCCGGGGGCGCTGCGGCCGGCGGGCTACAACAACACCACGCCCGGGCGCGTCGGCCTGGACGGCAAGTTCGTCCTGCGCGACTCGCTCGCCGCCGACCTGACCGTGAACCCCGACTTCTCCGAGGTCGAGTCGGATGAGCCGCAGGTGATCGTCAACCAGCGCTTCGAGGTGCTGTTCCCGGAGAAGCGTCCCTTCTTCCTGGAGAACGCCGGCTTCTTCGGCACGCCGATGAGCCTCTTCTTCTCCAGGCGCATCGCCGATCCGCGCGTCGGCGCTCGCCTCACGGGACGCGTCGGACGGTGGGCCCTCGGCGGGCTGGCCATCGACGACCGGGAGGGCGGGCTGGGGCTGCCGCTCGATCATCCGGAGTTCGGCAAGCGGGCGAACATCGGCGTGGCGCGCATGCAGCGCGACTTCGGCCGGCAGTCGAACGCCGGGTTCCTGCTCACCAGCCGCGACATCGGCGGCGTCTCGAACCGGGTGGCCGCGTTCGACAGCCGGATCAAGATCAACGAGAACTGGACCGCGACCGGGCAGCTCGGCAAGAGCTGGAACCGCGGCGGCTTCTTCGGCGACGTCAACGGTACGGCGGGCTACTTCGATGTGAACCGCGCGGGCCGCGTCTTCAACTACGACGGCCAGTACCGCGACATCAGCCGCGACTTCGTCAGCGACCTGGGGTTCATCCCCCGCACGGACATCCGCCAGACCGAGCACACGGCGAGCCTCAAGCGCTGGACGGAAGGGACGAAGCTCTTCAGCTACGGCCCGAGCGTGACCGGCCTGGCCACGTGGGACCACGCGGGCGAGCTGCAGGACTGGCTCGGCTCCGGCTCGTTCAACTTCAACTGGGTGGGCGGAACGTCGCTCACGCTGCAGACCGATCAGGGCTACGAGCGCTTCGCCGGCCTCGACTTCCGCAAGCATCTGGAGACCGTCTCCGCGCGCACGGAGTGGTGGAAGTGGCTCACCGCCTCGGCCAGCTACTCGCAGGGGACCGCGGTCAACTACTTCCCCGCGCCCGGCGTGCAGCCGTTCCTCGGCGATCGGCGGCAGGTGGTGGTCGGCCTCACCCTCAGCCCCTTCTCCCGGCTTCGCATCGACGAGACGCTGATCTACGACGACCTCTACACGCGCAATGCGGTGGCCGGCGCCGATGCCGGCAGCCTCGTTTTCAAGAATCCGATCTCGCGGACGAAGATCAACATGCAGTTCAACCGCTACCTGGCGCTGCGGCTGATCGTCGACACGCACGCCATCACGCCGGACGAGACGCTCGTGGCGCTGCCGCGCACGAAGCACGTCACGGGCGATGTGCTCTTCAGCTACGTGCTCAACCCGGGGACCGTGCTCTACCTCGGTTACTCCGACAACTACGACAACGTCGCGCTGCTCAGCGGCCCGCCCTCGCAGGTGGTCTCCACGCATTCGTCGCTCAACCCGACCGCGCGCCAGTACTTCATGAAGGTCAGCTACCTGCTCCGGTTCTAGACATGGCCGACAACACCGAGAAACTCGCCGGATTATCGAGCGCCAAGCGGGCGCTGCTCGAAAAGCTCGTCGCCGAGCGCCGCGCGGCGGCAGGGGAGGTGCGCCCTCGCCCGCGCCCGGAGCGCATCCCGCTGTCGTTCGGGCAGGAGCGGCTGTGGGTGGTGGAGCAGCTCGCGCCGGGGAGCGCCGCGTACAACGAGGCGATCGTCCTCTTTCTCGACGGCGCGCTCGATGTCGCCGCTCTGGAGCGCGCCATCAATGAGATCGTGCGCCGCCACGAGTCGTTGCGCACCTCCGCGCCGTCGGAGGGCGGGCGGCCGTTCCAGCGCATCGCGCCGACGCTCGCCGTTCCTTTGCAGCGCGCCGAGGCGACCTCGGATGACGAGGCGCTGCGGATGGCCAGCAGCGCGATCGCCGCGTCGTTCGATCTCGCCCGCGGGCCGCTCGTGCGGGCGCTGCTGGTGGCCGTCACCCCGAAGGCGGGTGAGGGGCAGCGCCATCTGCTCGCCATCGCCGTCCATCACCTCCTCATCGACGGCTGGTCGATCAACGTCGTCCTCGGCGAGCTGGCCCGCCTCTACAACGGCGAGCAGCTCCCCGAGCCGCGCCTGCAGTACGCCGACTACGCGCTCTGGCAGCGCGAGTGGCTGGAAGGGGAGCGGATGGACCGCCAGGTGGCGTACTGGCGCGAGCACCTCGACGGCTGCCCGTCGACGCTCGACCTCCCCGCCGATCACGCGCGCCCTCCGGTGCAGAGCTTCGAGGGCTCCGTGGTGCGGCACCTCATTCCGCCTGACCTGTACGAGGCGATGGAGCAGTTCAGCCGGCGGGAGAACGTCACGCCGTTCATGACCCTCTTCGCCGCCTGGACCACGCTCCTGCATCGCCTCACCGGGCAGGACGACATGCCGCTCGGCGTCGGCCTGGCGAACCGTCCGCGGGCAGAGCTGGAGTCAATCGTCGGCTTCTTCGTCAACACGCTCGTTCTGCGCACCCGCTTCGACGGCGCGCCGACGTTCCTCGACCTTCTCGGCCGCGTGCGCGAGACGACCCTCGGCGCGCAGGCGAATCAGGACGCGCCGCTCAGCCGCGTCCTGGAGACGATGAAGCTCGACCGCGCGGCGAGCCACATGCCGTTCGTGCAGGTCATGCTCTTCTTCCAGAACTACGCGCAGAGCGCGGTGGAGATGAACGGCCTGCGCGCCTCGCGCGTGCCGCTCGACCTCGTCCATCCCGGCTCCGCGCAGACCGACATCGCGCTCTTCATCAATCAGGACGCGGTGGGCGAGCTGCTCTTCCAGTACAGCATCGATCTCTTCGACCGGGAGACGATCGAGCGCCTGGCGGGCAACTTCGTCGTGTTGCTGCGCGCCGCTGTTGCGGACGCTTCCACGCCGATTGCGGATCTGCCCCTGCTGACGGATGCCGAGCGCGCGCAGCTCGCGAAGTGGAACGACACGCGCGTGCCGTACGCGCCCGGCCCGCTCATCGACCTGCTGCAGCCGGCGTCGGACAGGCCGGCGGTCACCTTCCGGGGGCGGACGATGACGTACGCCGAGCTGCGCACGCGCGCCTCCGCGCTCGCGGACGAGCTGCGCGCAAAGAGGGTGGGCCCGGGCTCGCTGGTCGGCCTCTTCGTGGAGCGCTCGCTGGAGATGGTCATCGGCCTCGTGGCCATCCTCGAGGCGGGCGGTGCGTACGTGCCGCTCGATCCGTCGTATCCCGCCGAGCGCCTGGCCTTCATGCTCGGCGACGCCGAGGCGCGGGTGGTGGTGACGCAGAAAGAGCTCCGTAACCAGGTGCCGGTGCAGGGGCTGGAGATCGTGATCGCGGATGCGGACGCGGCCCCTCACCCGGCCTCCGGCCACCCTCTCCCCGCCGCGCGGGGAGA
>DATEOX010000239.1:0-4578 GCA_035273585.1 Thermoanaerobaculia bacterium | reverse complement strand
GGCGGCATCCTCCAGCTCCTTCGCCAGCGCGATGGACGGATCGCCGGCGAAGTTGCTCACCGCCCCCTTCACCGTGTGCGCATGGCGCTGCAGGCCGAGCGCGTCGCGGGCACTGATCGCGCTGCGCATCCCCTCCACGAGTGGCGGCGTCTGCTTGGAGAACGCCTCGCTCACGCGGGCGAGGAGCTTCACGTTGCCGCCGACCGCGGCGAGCAGCGACTCGCTGGGCGGGGGCGGTTCCGGCTCGCCGAGGAAGGCGGCGAGCTGCTTGAGTCCGAGGGGCTTGGTCAGGACCTCATCCATGCCCGATTCCAGGCAGCGCTCGCGGTCCTCCCGGCTGGTGTGCGCGGTGAGGGCGAGGATGCGCGTGTGGCCGTCCGTCTCCGTGGCCCGGTAGCGGCGCGTGACTTCCAGCCCGTCGAGGATCGGCATCTGCACGTCCATGAGCACGACGTCGAAGCGCTCGCGGGTCATCATCTTCAGCGCCTCGTCGCCATCCGACGCCACCGACACGTCGTGCCCGAGCCGCCGCAGCGCCTCGGCGGCGAACTCCTGGTTCACCGGATGGTCCTCCGCCACGAGCACGCGCATGCGGCTCTGCGGCGTGACGGCCATCATCCGCCCGGAGGAGCGCGCCGAGCGGCGCGGCGTGGCGCCCGGCTGCAGCGCGGCCAGGATCGTGAACGAGAACGTGCTCCCCTTCCCCGGCTGGCTCACCACCTCCACCCGCCCGCCCATGGCCTCGATCACCCGCGCGGCGATGGCCAGGCCGAGGCCTGAGCCGCCGAAGCGGCGCGAGTGCGAGCTGTCCGCCTGCGTGAATGGCTGGAAGATGGCGGCCAGCTTCGCCGGATCGATGCCGATGCCGGTGTCGCGCACGTCGAAGCGGATCATGACCCGGTCGTCCTCGGCCTTCATCGCGGTCAGCACATGTACGGCGATGCCGCCCGTGGAGGTGAACTTGATGGCGTTGCCGATGAGGTTCGTGAGGATCTGGCGCAGGCGGACCGGATCGGTGTTGATGGTGTCGGGCACGGTGCGGTCGACGTCCCAGCTCAGCGTCAGCCCCTTCGACGAGGCGCTGACGTCGAGCGGCTCCATGGTGTTCTGGAGCAGCTCGCGCAAGGAGAAGAACTCCGTCTCCAGGTCGATCTTGCGAGCCTCGATCTTGGCGAAATCGAGCAGGTCGTCGATGGTGCCGAGGAGCGACTCGGCCGAGCGGCGGGCGAGCTCGATCTGCCGCGCCCGGCCGGGCGAGGTCTCGCCGTCCTTGGCCAGTTGCAGCATGCCGAGCACGGCGTGCAGCGGCGTACGCATCTCGTGCGACATGTTAGTCAGGAACTCGCTCTTCGCCGCGCTGGCCGCCTCGGCGCGCGCGCTCGCCTCGCGCAGCTCCGCCGACTGCTCTTCCATCTGCCGGATGGCCTCGCGTGACATGCGGATGGCGCCGCGCATCTGGTCCCGCCGCCGCTCCGCGGTGCGCGCGGCGAGCGCGATGTAGACCGTGGCCAGCGCGATGAAGAGCAGGCGGACGGCGATCATGCTGGCGGCGATGTGCCGGCCATCGGCGAGAACCACCCAGGCAAACATCGCGGCGTAGCAGAAGAGGCTGAAGAAGCCGAAGGCGAAGCAGCGGCGGACGGTGGTCTGCACCTGGTCGGCCACGCGCATGAGGTAGATGAAGAAGAGCCAGCTCCGCTCCGCGCCGGTGAAGTAGATGGCGAACGTCCAGATGACGACGTCGAAGAAGAGGAAGAAGAGGCCGAGATCGCGCGGCAGGAGGCGGCGGTAGAAGAGGAAGAGCGTGGCCCAGGAGAGGGCGCAGTAAGCGAAGAGGATGAGCGTGACGGTGAGCCACGACCGCAGCTCCGTCTCGCCGAGGAGGTAGCGGTTGTGGAGGAAAACGCCGAAGGAGAGGATGGCCGAGCCGAGCACGCGGATGAGCGGCAGCTCGATGACCATGAGCCGGTAGGCACGCTCGGCGCGCCGCCGCTCGATCTCGTCGGGGTGGATGGCGATGGACACGTTGCGGCGATGGTACGCGATTGGCGTGCGGGCGTCTCGCCCGCCAGCCGCCGGACGTCTCGTCCGGCGGTACTTCGGCTTGCCACGAGCCGTACCGCGGCTCGGGACGAGCCGCGGCTGGCGGGCGGGACGCCCGCGCGCCTACTCCCCGTTCTGCACGGCGCGATGGCGCCCGCTCGACCGTTCCTTCCGCTGCAGGATGGTCCGGATGCGCGGCAGGAGCACCTCGCGCCGGATCGGCTTGCGCAGAAAGTCGGCGGCGCCGATCTCCAGGCTGCGCGCCTCCACCTCCGCGCCGGCGATGCCGGTGATGAAGATGGCCGGCGTCTCGATCCCCTTCTGGATCATGATCTCGAAGAGGCGGAGGCCGTTCAGGGTCGGGATGTTGATGTCGAGGATGAGCAGGTCGAACTTGCGCCGGCTGATCTCCATCAGCGCGTCGGCGCCGTCGGTCACGCCGAGGACCTCGTAGCCGGCATCGGTGAGGAAGCCCTCGATCAGCGCCGAGGAGACGAGGTCGTCCTCGACCAACAAAATGAGCACCGGCCGGTCGACCGGCTTGCGCAGAACCTCGCGCGGCGCGGGGGTGGCCTGCAGCGCCTCGACGATCTCCTCGTGCAGGCGGGCCGTCTCGGGACTCGGCTCGCGGGAGAACTCGCGGCGGAGGATGTCGGCGCATTCCTGGTAGCGGCGCAGCGCGGCGTCCGGCCTCCCCTGCTCGAGTTGCAGACGCATCAGCGTCCGGTGGACCACTTCCTGCGTCGGGTCGAGGGAGAGGAGACGGCTGGCCGTGTCGACGGCGGCCTCCCACCAGCCGGCGGAGATCTGCGCAGCGAGGAGGCGCCCGAAGACGGTGATCGCGCCGCGCCAGTACTCCAGCCGCTCGTTCGCGATCCAGTCATCGAACGCCCCGATGCCGGTGATGAACCCCTCCAGCAGGTTGCCGCGATACAGCTCGGCCCCCTCGCGCGTGGCGTTGATCGAGGTGGCGTCGACGAGCTGCGCGAAGCGGCGGGCATCGACGGAGACCGCGGCCGGATTGAAGCGCACCATCTGGCCGTCGTCGAGGAGGACGTCGGGGGGGAGGAAGCGGAAGACGTACTGCAGGTCGCGGACGATGCCCCGCACGCCGGCCGCCGCGTCGTCGCCGCTGAAGAGCAGCCGCGCGATCTCGTCGAACGAGGCGTCGCCGTCGATGCGCAACGCGAGATAGACGATCAGCGCCTGCGTGCGCTTGTTCCCGATCGCGAGGGTGTTCCCGCGGTAATCAGTCGCCGCGAGCTCGCCGAATAGACGGACGCTGAGAAGAGGCATCGTTTGACGTGGACCCGGGGGAAGGGTAGCACGATCGCCGTTCTCGGGTATCGCGTATTTTGTACGGAAAGACCGAATTGAGAATTGAGAATTGAGAATTGAGAATGGCTCCGCTTTGCGGGGTTCTCTCAATTCTCAATTCTCAATTCTCAATTCGGCGGCACGCCGGACCAGCCCGATCCGCGGAAACACCGTCGCAAACGCAAACTCGTGCGCGGCGGCGGAGAAACCCGCCATGGCGTCGGAAACGAACACGACCGAGTACCCCCGCTCCCACCCGTCCCGCGCCGTCGACTCGACGCCGAAGTTCGTGGAGATGCCGGTCAGGACGATCGTCTGGATGCCGCGGCGGCGGAGCTGGAGGTCGAGCTCGGTTCCGTAGAACGCGCCCCACTGCTTTTTCGTGATCACTAGGTCCGACGGCTGGCGGTCGAGCTCCGGGGCGAGCTCGCTGAAATCGGGCGGGAAGGGGCCGGCGGGCGGGGGCTCCTCGCTCGGCGGCTTGAGGCGGTCGCGGTCGTCCTCGGAGAAGGCCACGCGCACCAGGACCACCAGCGCGCCGGCGGCGCGGAAGCGGGCGGCGAGGCGGGCGTTCTCGGCCACGATCTCCTTCGCCGGACGCGGCGCCGTGTCGCGGGCCACGATCGCCTTCTGCAGGTCGATCACCACCAGGGCGGTGGTGCGGGGGTCGAGGGTCAGCTCCACGGCTACTTGGTGAACGCGCCGGCTGGCACGGTGGAGGAGACGACCAGGTCGTCGAGGCGGATGTTCTGGTTCCGGCCCCGGATCTCCCGGCGCGTGGAGATCAGAACGTCCCCCACCCGCTTGTAATCATGGAAGTAGACCGACGTCGGGCTGTCGTTCGGGTTCGAGCCCTCCAGCTTCATGTCCCACTCCTCGACGATGCCGCTGTCCCGGTTGACCCACATCCAGTACACGTCGCCCGGCGTGAGGCCGACGTTCTCGAACGAGAGCTTGACCACGTCCCAGGTGCGGCCGCAGGAGTCCGTCCGCTCCCCGACGTTCTCCCGCTTCACGCCCGGGTCCATCGACTTGAGCGGCATGAGCAGCCAGTACGTGTCGTTGATGAACCGCCGGTAGCCGAGGGTCAGCAGCTCCGCCGCATCGGTGGCCTCGACGCCGTTCTTCCAGGCCTTTCCCTGCTTCGTGTTGGTGTTCATCACCACCACGAAGTCATCGCCCTTCTGGTCTTTGCCCTGCACGCGATAGTCGCCGGTG
>DATEOX010000238.1:0-4992 GCA_035273585.1 Thermoanaerobaculia bacterium | reverse complement strand
TACGGTGGACGTACGGCGCGATGCGGGCGGCGGCGGCGCGGATGTCCTCCCGCGACACGGCAATGATGCTATTTGAAGAAATCACGAGGGTTAGTATAAACTGCCGAAAAACTTGATAGTTCGCCGCGAGACGGCGAGAGTTTTTTTGGCGGCTAAGGTCATCTTCGGGTTGGTGGAGGTTGGGGTTATGTGGAGAAGGGTTACCCGCGGCCTGGTTCTCACCTTTTGCGCTGTGCTCTTCACGCCGGCGCTCCTCGCGCAGACGGATTTCATCGGCGCCCTCGACGCGCCCGATCCGAACGTCACCCAGACGGGCGTCGTCCTGGTCAAGGGCTTCGCGCTCGATCAGCAGCAGATCACGAAGATCGAGCTGTTCGTCGATGATCAGTTCCAGCATCGGACGAACATGTCGTTGCCGCGCATCGACATCGTGGAGGCCTATCCGAACTGGCCCGGCATCCACGACAGCGCGCCCGGCTTCCTCACCGGCTTTCTGGCCAGCCGCTTCTCGAACGGCCCGCACACGGTGGAAGTCCGCGTCTATACCAGCGACGGCCGGGTGATCCCGGTCGGGCGGCGGACGATCATCATCGACAACACGCAGAACCAGTCGCCCTTCGGACAGGTCGACCAGCCCGATCCGGCCGGCATCACGAACTTCGCCGGCTCGTTCCCGGTCGTCGGCTGGGCCGCCGATGCGGATGGCATCCAGCGCGTCGACGTCCAGATCGATGACGGCAACCTGCAGTCGGCCCTCTACGGCGACGCGCGCCCGGACGTCGGCAACACCTTCCCCGACTTCCCGGCCGCCCTCTTCTCCGGCTTCATCGCCAACGTCGACACGACCCGCGTACAGGACGGCGTGCACGTGCTCACCGTCCGCGCCACCGACCGCCTCGGCGTCTCGCGCATGATCGGCCGGCGCACGGTGCAGATCCTCAACTCCGAGAACAACCTCAAGCCCTTCGGCTACCTCGACGAGCCGAAGCGCGACGCGGTCCTCTTCGGCACCCGCTGCGGCACCGTGCCGGTGATCATCTCCCCGCCGGTCAACCCGCAGTCGCACATCACCCCGATCCGTGGCTGGGCCCTCGACCTCGGCACGCGCATCGATCTCGGCCGCGTCTCGTACGTCGAGTTGCTGATCGACGGCGTGCGCTGGATCTCCACCGACAACTGCCAGTTCAACAACATCTTCGCCGCCTACACGAACTGCTACGGCCTGCCGCGGTACGACGTGGAGCGCTACTACCCGAACTACCCCGACGCCCCCCGCGCCGGCTTCATGTTCACGCTCGACGTCGGCGCGCTCTTCGCCCTCGGCGTCCGGCCCGGCAACCACGTGCTCAAGATCCGCGTCGGCGATCAGCAGCAGACCTTCGCCGACATCCCCGGCCCGCAAGGCATCCCGGTCTTCTTCACCTGCGCGGACATCAGCCGCGACTTCGCCGCCGTGGGGTTCATCGACATCCCGACCACGTTCGATTACGTCAAGGGCGACGTGGTCTTCCAGGGGTGGGCGGTGGACGAGAACGGCGGTGTGGCGGCGGTGGAGATCATCGTCGACGGCAATTACGTCGGCGCCGCGCAGCTCGGCTTCCCGCGCCCGGACGTGCTGCAGTCCAACCCGCAGCTCTTCGCCTTCCAGGCCGCGACCTCCGGCTGGCGCTTCACGATGAACACCCGCTTCCTGAGCAACGCCCGGCATCGGCTGACGGTGCGGGTGCTCGACCAGCAGGGCAACCGCTCGGAGATCGGCTCGGTCGACTTTTACGTGCAGAACCCGGTCGGGCCGAGCGCGCCGTAGAAATGTGGGGCCGGCTGGAGAGCCGGCCCTACGTTCAGAACAGCTTCAGGAACACCACGTTCGCCACGAAGCCGTCCTGCGCGTTGCGGCCGATCGTCTTTCCGATGTCCAGCCGCAGCAGCGTGCCGTACGGGCCGACGGTCTGGCCGGCGATGCCCACGCCCTGGAACGGCTCGCGGCGGTAGCCCGCCGTCTTGTCGTCCAGCAGGCCGTGATCGTAGAAGGCCTCCAGGCGGAACTGATCGGAGAAGACGAAGCCGTACGAGATATGCCCGAGGATGGCCCGCTCCGCGCGCACCGATCCGGACTCGATGCCGTGGATGCGCTGCGCGCCGAAGAAGCCGAGCTCGTACTTGGAGAAGCGGTCCAGGCGCTGGCCATCGAGATAGTTCACGCCGAGGGAGAGGCGCTGGAACTTCGGCAGGTAGAAGCTCTTGCCGAACGAGCCGCCGAAGTGGGTGAAGGAGCGCTGGTCGTCGCTGTACTCGGCCAGGTTGCCCCACGGCTGCCACGACGTGCGCCGCGTGTAGTCGTAGAACCCCGTCACCGTGTAGCCCCAGCGCGAGTACTGCGCGTCGACGGACGGCGAGAGCTCGAACGTGTCGGCGGGGATGACGAAGTCCGCCCCGGTGTCGTCCGCGCGCTGATAGGTGTTGTGCCGCGCGCCGAGCGCGAAATCGACCTTGCCGAATCCGAAGACGGGATGGCCGGCCCGGAGGTAGAGCCCGAGCGGCACCGACTTCACCGCCTCGTTCTTCCGTTCGATGCCGTTGCGGAAGATGGAGTTGGTGGTCGGGATGGCGATGCCGAAGAAGTCGACGCCGACGTTCGTCCGCGTGTTGGCCACGTTCGGATGCGTCGCGTTCGCGGCCAGGATCACGCCGGCGAAGAAGACGTTCGTCTGGATGCCGCGGTTGGCCAGGTTGAAGTTGAAGTAGTCGATGCCTCCCAGCGGCACCACCGGGTAATCGAGGCCGTTGTCGTGATGGACGCCGCCGAGCATGAAGACCTGCGAGGTGTCGAAGCCTTCCTTCACCACCCGCTCGCCGTTGCCGCGCTTCTCCAGGTACCGCAGCCCCGCCTCGGTCTCCCGCACCATGCGCGCGTCCGACGCCTGCGCCTCGGCCAGCTTCCGGTCGTAGTCCTCGGGGTTGATGCGGAAGTTCGACAGCTCCGTCGAGCGCAGCACGACGCTGGCCCGGCCGGCGGCGGAGATCACCTGCTGCGCGTTGACGTCCAGCGGCAGCCAGACCATCGAGCGCGGGTCGGTCTTCGCCACCTCGGCCACCGTCAGCGGGGCGAACCCCTCGCGCGCGAACGGCTGGAAATCCACCCGCTCCTCGTTCGAGAGCACCTCGCCGGTGAGGTTGAGCTGGACCATCGTGATGCGGATGCGGGCGAACGTCCGGCTGTCGATCCAAACCGTGCCGCGGTAGAGCGGCAGCTCGGCCGGCGCGTTCGTCGGCGGCTCGAAGCGGACCTCGTACACGTGGTAGCCGCCGAGGTCCGTCTCGCGGACGAGCTGGTAGCGGTATTCGTTGGTGAGGTGGATGTCGAGCGGAAGCTGGGTCACCTTCTCCGGCTGGATGAGCGGCAGCTCCGGGATGCGCCCGTACTTCCAGCGCACGCCGTTGATGTAGAAGTCCTGCCACACCCAGTCCGCGCGGCCTTTGCCGTTCGAGAAGTAATCGCCGGCGATGGCCGCCTCGATCCCTTCGCCGCCCTGCAGGTTGAAGCGGAGCTTCGTGGTGTTGCGGGCGATGTAGCGCGGCTCGATCGACTCCTGGAACGATTTGTACGCCTGGTGGTTGCGGATGATCTCCTCGACCGTGATGCCGCGCTTGGTGGCGATCTCGATCGATTCCTTCGTCACGTTCGCGTCGATCTTCTCCGAGTGGTTGAGAGCGAAGGCGAACGGCTGCTTCACCGGCTGTGCGCCGATGAGGAAGCGGCCGCCCTTGCTGCCGACGTCCGTCACGGCCCGCTCGCCGGCGGCATCGATCCGCCGGGGGTCCTTGAAGCGGTCGTTGGGCAGCGAGACGATCGTCGCCGCCGCGGCGTCGCCCCGGGGGATGACGATCGTGCGCAGGTCTTCGCCGCGGACGAAGGTAAGCACCGGCATCGCCACGGCGTTGCCTTTCGCATCGAGCACGGTCGTCTGCGAGGTGGCGTCGTAGGCCCAGTCCCCCGCCAGTGCGGCGTCGAAGCTGGCCAATGCGGCGAGCGTCGTGGCATCGATCGGGCCTGAGAGGTAGGCGCGCGCGGCGCCGTCGGCGAGCGCGCGCCCGACGTCGTACAGCGTGTTCGGCGACTGCGGCGTCACGATCGCGTACACCTTCTTCGCCGGATCGTTCTCCAGCAGCCACGCCACCGCCGGCTTCACATCACCCTCGGCCAGCAGGATGTCGAAGTATGTCTGCGCGCCCGTCTCGTACAGCTTCTTCAGCTCCTCGAGCGGCGTTGGCGCGAGCGCGATGCGCGCCGCGGCGTTCTGCCCCTGCGCCGCCACTGACAGCCGCTTGATGGCGTAGGCCGCCGTCTGCGCGTCGGGCGTCCGGGCCGCGACGCCCAGCGCATCGAAGGGGCCGTGCAGGCGGGCCCACTCGACGATGGAGCTCGTGTGCGCCTCGACTTCCAGCAGCGGGTCCTTGTCCGTCTCCACGCCGTACTCCACGATCAGCGTCATCTTGCGGCGCTGCTCGGGCGTGAGCGCGTCGATGGCCGCGCTGCGGGCGGCGAGGTCGTTCTGGGCCACGCGCACCAGCAGCGGTACGGGCGTCGCCGGGACGGCCGTCAGGTCCGAGACGGCGCCGGCGCAGAGGGCGCATTCTTTCGGCGCTTCGGCGGCGAAGAGCGGAAGGACGAGAATTTGCAGAAGGAGAGCGGCAACCGCGAGTTTTCGCATCGTGACTCCGGAGGGGAAGGAGATCCGTTTCAGACGCCGCATGAAACGCGGCCCGCGGAGCTGAAAATTGCCGAGTCCGAAAGGCACCCTCTTCTTCAATCCGTCCTCCGGCGTGAAGCTCGCCGCCGCGGAGCTCGTCGCCCTGCAGGATGCCGCGCTCGAGGCCGGCCTGGAGGTGATCCGTCTCACCCGCGATGTGGACATCACGCGGATCGTCCGGGAGCGGATGGAGCGCGGCCAGCGGCTGTTCATCGCCGCCGGCGGCGACGGCACGATCAAC